>CAINOM010000034.1 GCA_903851455.1 uncultured Bacteroidota bacterium
AAAATTGAGGAGGATTTACCGGAAGTAGGTGCCTATCTGCTTGTTTTTGAAAATGGGAAATGTACCTGTGACTACCTGCAAGATACTATCAAGATGTGCATGGATCAAGCGTATGAGCAATTTGAAGTCCCGCTTGACAATTGGATTAAAATCGAAACACAATAGGTAATATTGTTTAATCCCCGGTCGGCGCGATTGTGCTGGTCTCTACCATGAGCATTACCGTTTTCTTAGGTGCCCGCGGACGGTGCATTACGCCCTTTGTTATTGTCGTGCCCTGGTTGGGGTTTAATTCAATGGTTCTGTCTTCAAGGTCTATGAGCAGCTGGCCCTCCAGTACAAAGAAGAACTCATCGTCATTATCATGTTTGTGCCAGTGAAATTCACCTTCTACTATGCCTATTCTCACTACGCTGTCATTTACTTGTGTCAGCGTATAGTTCTGCCATTTTTCCTTACAAGCTGCAACAATTGATGGGACATCGATCAGCTCCAGGTGTTTGAATTGAGTATCGAGGTTGATATTATATTGTTCCATGGTGAGATATTATGCTGCTTCCCAGTTCTCAAACAATAAGTTCAGGTAGTAATTTTCTTCCTTGGTGATCACCTTATCAGCCTTCGTCAGTTTAATAGAGAACTTGATCAGGTTCTTGCGTTCTTCGATAGTAGCGTCATCGTAGAAATCGTCCATCATCTTCAGGTAATGCGCTTCCCATTCATCCGGTTTCAGGCGGCTGATGGCTTCCATCTGTTTGTCTAAGTTTACATTGAAGGGGAATTCATGCACGAGGTATTGGCGTATTACCATGTCTTTCTCTCCGCTTATCCGGAAATCAACAGCGGAAAGTATCATCAGTAAATGATACCCGGCAATTGCTTTGTTCATTCGCTTGTTCGGCATATAAGTATATACGAGTTCAAGTAAGATCTAGCTCTGTGAAGCAAGCAAAAGATCAAGATCTGTGTATTTAAAATTAAAACGCTTGGCTATCGGCGCATTGGTAACACATCCCTTATACATATAAACACCTCGCCGGATGCCGCTTTTGGCCAGTATAATATCTTCCACCCCGCCCATATCCGCAGCCTGCTGCAATATAGGCATCAACACATTGCTGATAGCCCGCGAAGCAGTACGGGAAACCCCCGATGCGATGTTGGGCACACAATAGTGTATCACGTCATATTTTTTGAATGTTGGCTTCTCGTGCGATGTAAGCCTGGACGTTTCGAAACATCCCCCACGATCCATACTCACATCAATGATCACAGAACCTGCTTTCATATTGCTTACCATCTGGTCAGTAACGACAACAGGGGTGATGCCATTGACAGGCTTTAGTGCGCCTACAGCAACATCAGCAATACGTAGTTCTTCTGCCAGCGTCACCGGTTCCAGTACCGAGGTGAAGCAACGATGCCCGATATTATTTTGCAATCGCATCAAACGGTAAATCGAATTGTCGAAAATGGCAACGGAAGCACCGAGTCCAAAAGCTGCACGCGCAGCGAATTCGCCCACAACACCTGCACCTATGATGAGTACGCGTGCCGGTGGCACTCCCGATATTCCACCGAGCAATACACCTTTGCCATTGTCAGGATTACCAAGGTAACGCGCCGCAGCAAGTATGGCGTAGTTGCCCGCTATCTCGCTCATAGAGCGCACAATGGGGTATGTCCCCGCATCATCCTTAATTGATTCAAATGCTATGGCAATGATCTTTTTAGCGATCAGCTGCTCCATGATCTCCGCCTTCAGCAGCGGCATATGGATGGGCGAGATCACCACTTGATTTGGCTGCAGCAGTCCTGCTTCTTCATCTGATATGGGTGCGGACTTTATTATTGTTGTAGCCCTGAATAACTGAGGCTTGTCGTAAACGATATGAGCACCAGCCTCACTATAGTCGTTATCGAAATAAAAAGAACCGTCTCCTGCACCATGTTCTACGGCCACATCATGGCCATCATTTACCAGTACAGAGACAGCATCGGGCGTAAGCGCAATACGGTTTTCCTGGAACGACGTTTCTTTAGGAATGCCTATGAACAACCTGTTCTTTTTAGGCGCTATCTGCAAAGTCTCTTCTAAAGGAACGTAAGAAAAAGAAGGAGATATGTATGGTTTTTTGATCATGCCCGCCACAGATGCGTTAAGTACGGACAATATACAATTTATGTTCTTATAAAAGAAGGATTTTAACAAATGCAAGTCTAAAAGCAACAGTAAATTAAATATTAATGGGCCATAAGGCTTTATAATGCTGTTTTGTGGCTTTAAATTTTATTTTTGCATTAACGGCTACGGCATCAGTATGTTAAGACAATCGAACCAGCAGCGGCTACTACAAAAACTATCACCACAGCAGATTCAGTTAATGAAATTGCTGCAGATACCTACAGCCAATCTTGAAGAAAGGATAAAGGAAGAACTGGAAGAAAACCCGGCGCTGGAATCTGAGATCGAGAACAATAATACCGAGCAGGATAATTACGAACTCGGTGAAGCAACAGTTGAAGGTGAAGATGGCGAAGCCCCTGGTGACGATGTGGAACTTAGTGACGACTCTGCCGAAAAAATAGACCTGGACGATTTCCTGAGGCGCGAGGATGATGACAGCGGTGGGTACGAATACGGGGACGACTACTACGGAGCAAATGACACCGACAAGCATGTAACGCCCGCTCGTGTAGAAACAAGTTTCCACGACCATGTGCTCGACCAACTGGGAATGCTCGAACTGGATGAACGCAGGCACCGGATAGCCGAACAGATCATTGGCAGTCTTGATGAAGACGGATACCTGAGAAGAGAAATAACCTCGATAGTTGATGACCTTGCATTCGGGCAGAATATCGACACCAATGCCGAGGAGATAACAGCCCTGATCCAGCAGATACAACAATTCGACCCTCCTGGCATCTGCGTATGGACACTGCAGGAATGCCTCCTGTTGCAACTGAAGCGGATGAACCAGGCTAAACCGGTGCGTGATGCAGCAGAGATACTGGACAAGTACTTTAATGAGTTCATAAAAAAGCACTATGATAAGATACAAAAGCATCTTGCCCTGAATAATGATGACCTGAAAAACGTGATCAACATTATCATTAAGCTCAACCCTAAGCCGGGCGCGGCGTTTGCAGTGCTGAACAAAGCGGAAAGCTACATTATCCCGGATTTTTTTGTTTTTAATAATAACGGCATCCCTGAATTATCGCTCAATTCAAAGAACGCGCCGGAGCTGCGGATATCGGAAGGGTATAAGGACATGATGCGCGCATACGAGCGCGGTGAGAAAAAAGATAAACGACAAAAAGAGGCGGTTATTTTTATCAAGCAAAAACTGGATTCGGCAAAGTGGTTCATAGATGCCATCAAACAACGGCAGCACACGCTGCTGCACACCATGCAGGCGATACTCGACTTCCAGAGAGAGTTTTTTATCAGCGGCGACGAGACCATGCTGAAGCCGATGATACTTAAAGACATTGCGCAGATGACCAGCCTGGATGTATCTACAGTATCACGGGTAGCCAACAGTAAATATGTGCAAACTGAATACGGCACCTACAAGCTCAAATATTTCTTCTCGGAAGCGCTTCAAACGGAGAGCGGTGAAGAGGTATCTACACGCGAAGTAAAGAACATACTCAACGAACTGATAGGCGGCGAGAATAAGCGCAAGCCCCTGTCCGACGAGCATCTTACCGAATTGCTGCAGGAGAAAGGCTACAACATAGCCCGGCGCACCGTAGCCAAATACAGGGAACAGTTATTCATACCTGTGGCAAGGCTGAGGAAGGAACTGTAGTAAGTTATTTTCTGCCGGGGTAGAAAAAACTGTAAATAGTTTCGATAAAAAAATCGTCGCGATCAAACAAATGCAAGTTCACGGGTGTGAATGTCACAACGATACAATCTGCATCCATCAATGATTTTTTCCAGTTACTGTGCTGGATATCTGAATTTGGGCTTTCGCCCTGGATAGTTTTAATGTTCAGCACGTCTCTGAAATAAGACCAGTACTCCCAGTCGCTATTCGTATTTTGCATCAGGCCATCGTATATCCACAACCAAATAAAGCTATCACCAATATAGATAACCTTAGGTTTCACTGCACCCTTGGCTGACTCATAGTGAAACTCAGGATAACAAAACCGCTCTTTTGTAATGGGGAAAATAAGATTGGTTGTTGCAGCAAGATCGTTATCGGGGCTTTGAGCAGTATCTGTATAGTGCATTTTCGTCACAACGATTTCCGGCATTTTTATTTTTCTATCCCGCTCAATAAACTTTATTAACGTGTCTGCCGCAAGCAGGCTTCCATATTTGCTCCAGTGGCAACCTTGTTTTGTCATCAAGCCCCCCTGCGAGGTATCCTTCATAGCCACAAACAGCGCGTTGAAATCCAGCTGTTTTATCATAAGCGAATCTCCCAGTCTTCTGAATATTTTATAGTCACTCATTTTTTGACCACCGGTGGCCCGAAGAATACCCGGAATTTTGTCAGGAAAAAAATAAGGTTTTGACGGGGCGTAAACGAGGATAAAAGTTTTACCCAGTCGCTCAAGTGTATCTTGTATAAGCTTTAGCTTTATTAGCTCATCCCTTATTTTAGCAGCCCCCATGCAGTCGGCACCATCATATTCATCTACATACGCTTTCTGAAACAGGTAGTTGCCGGGCCCTGCATATGTTTCACCGGCGTGCAGCTTATTAAAGAACACAAAATCAACTTGGTTATTTAGTCTTACAAGGTCTGGCCGGAAGCCGACACTATCGTTCACGAAAAGTGTTTTTTGTTTCTGGTAACTGCCATCCCACCATCCCTTATAGCTGAAAGTTACATCTGCACTCCCGGTAAATGCGCCAAGCAACGGGCCACTTTCAACAAAATGTAAACATTGCTGAAGGAATGGCAACAACAGGACTACCGAGAACAGGGTAAAAAGCCAGCCTTTTGCAGTGGTATTTGCCATAACTAACTTCTAAAAGACCCCTTACATATATCGTTATAATGGCGCTAAGATATTGATATAAATCGATTCCCGCCATTTGCATTGCAGCGCCAACACCTAAAGAGGAGGATATAAATGCACAAATCTATTTTTGAGCTGGGTAAAAGTAATCGTACATTTTCTCAATAAACATTGTGCTGTCAGCGAACCGGAAAAAATTCATTGGGGTAAAAACAACGACAACGCAGTCAGCATCCAGCATTACTTTGGGCCAGTCATAATTGTCCAGCGCAGTAGCGGCAGCGCCACCCCTGGTTTTTTGATCATTTACCTGGCCGAAGTAGTACCAAAATTCCCAGTCGCTGGTGGCGTTTTCCATTACCCCCTGATCGATCCATTGCCAAACGAAACTATCACCAATAAATACAGTTTTTGGCTTCGTCTTTTTGTCGCCCGGGGAATAGTGGTATTCCGGATAACAAAACCGCTCTTTTGCTACCGGCCAGATCAGGTTGATGCTATTTAAAAGGTCATTATCCGGGCTCCGGGGTACATCAGAATACGCCATTTTTGTGATCACAATTTCCGGCATTTCTATCTTTCGTTCGCGTTCAATAAATTTTATCAGTGTGTCTGCAGCAAGCAAACTTCCACGCAGACTCCAGTGGCAACCTTGTTTTGTAAAAATGTCGGGGGCCGTATCTTTCATGGCCATAAACAACGCATTGAAATCCAGCTGCCTGACGCCAAACGAATCGCTCAATCTTTTGAAGGCGCCGTAACTGTTTGGCTTTTGCACGCCCCGCGATCGCAGTATACGCGGTATTTTTTCGGGGAAAATATATGGCTTTGAAGGCGCATAGGTAAAAACAAAAGTCTTTCCCATTCTGTCCAGAGTATCTTGGATCTGTTTCAATTTTCTGATCTCGTCCCGGGCTTGTCGTTCACTCAGGCAGTACATCCTGCCCTCATACTCATCTATATACGCCATACTAAACAGGTAATTGTCAACGCCTAGCTGCGCATCGCCGCCAGCTAGCTTTCTAAAGACGCTGCAATTGATCTGGTCATTTACCCGCACCAGGTCGGGCCGGAAACCCACACCATCATTCAGAAAAAGCGTTTTTTGTTTCTGGTAGCTACCAGCCAGCCAGCCCTTATAACTGAACGCGACATCCGGGCTACGGGTAAATGCGCCAAGCAATGGACCACTTTCCACAAAATGTAAACACTGCTGCAGGAATGGTAACAACAGAACCACCGACAACAGGGTAAAAAGCCAGCGTTTTGCAATGGTATTTTCCATAATTAGTCCATGAAAACGGCTAATGCAATAAATATACTACTTATTGCTTACCATCATTCCGTCACTGAAATTGCCAGTCATTCATTGTCTCGACCTGCCTGCACCATCAGGGAACTAACCATTCTTTCCATTCGGATAGAAGTAACTATAAATTTCGTCCAGGAAAAAATCCTTTTTTACAAATTTCGCAAGATTGTAGGGTGTAAATAAGACCACTAGGCAATCCGCGCTTGAAAGCGATTTTTGCCAATCATAGCCTGCCATAGACTTCGGCTGCTGCCTGCCCCAGATACAATCCTCATTCCAAACGTCTTTGAAATAAAACCAGAATTCCCAATCGGAGCTGGTATTTGAAACATAATTATTGTACAGCAACATTAGAATAAAACTGTCGCCCAGGTAGATAGTTTTAGGCTTATTTTTTCCTCCCTTCAAAGTATAATTGCATCTTGGATAACTATACGTTTCTACGCCTATAGGGAAAATTAAATTCAAAATACGGCTTAGATCCGCATCATCATTCCGTGCCGTAGTAGAATACTTCATTTCCTCAATAGTCAGTTCCGGCATAGATATATTCCTTGCCCGCTCAATGTATTTTGTCAGGGAGTCGCCTGCTAGCAACGCGCCATAATTAGTCCAGTGCGTGCCTTGTTTGCTAAAGATCAGGTTTTTTACGGTATCCTTCATCGCCATAAAATAGGCATTGAAGTCTAATTGATTGAGTTGAAGTGAGTCTCCTAATCTTTTAAATGAATGGTAATTGCTTGTTTTAACTTGACCCGTTGAACGGAGACAGTCCGGAATTTTATCCGGCACATAGTATGCTTTAGAAGGTGCATAGGCAAAAACCATTGTTTTCCCTAACCGTTCAAGCGTATCCTGTATTTTTTTTAGCTTTATTAGTATCGTCCTTACGGTATCAATGCCGATATGATCTCGGCCAAAATATTCATCAGTATGCACCTTTGAAAAAAGCTGTCCATCTTTTCCAGCGTATACGTCAGGGGCATGTATGTCCTTAAACAGGGAGAAGCTGATCTGGTCAGTAAGTCTTACAAGGTCGCGACGAAACCCTACGCTATCATTCACAAAGTCAGACTTTTGTTTTTGATAAGAACCATCCCACCACTTTGCATAACTGAAGTTCACATCAGGTGTGCTGACGATATATCCGTTCAACTTTCCGCTCTCTATAAACCCAAAACAATGTTGCAGGAACGGCAGAATGATCACGAGGAATAAAAGGAAAAATAACCCATTTTTTATGGTTCTTGATTCCATCTCGCTAAAGTAAATAATATTTACCGTGATCGGAATTTACGTTTTCACCATCATACCCTCCAAAAACTGCAGAACGTCCGTCATCTTCTTCATCCTGTCTACTACGAGCAGGAAATTCTTCCCTACTTGCTTCAGACGCGCATTCCTTGTTTGCGTCTGTATGTATTTGAGGATGTGATTGAAAGTATCCGATTCAAAGTATGGCGACTCCGGGTTACTTACGAAATACAGGCGCATCTGCTGGCTCTTCAGTATCAGTTTTTCAAAACCGAGCTCCTGCGCTATCTGCCGGCAGCGCAACGTGGTAAACAAGTCCTGCACCTGCGGCGGGATCGGCCCGAACCGGTCAGTGAGCTCAGTGGCGAACTTATTGAGCTCTTCCTCGTTCTCTATATCATCCAGCTGCGTGTATAACGATAAGCGCTCCGTGATATTTGTAACGTAGGTATCAGGAATAAGTATTTCCAGGTCGGTGTCGATGGTACAGTCACTGACGAAATCTTTCTTGCGGTTGATCTCTTCCGCAAACACCTCCTTAAAGTCGGTGGTACGCAACTCGCGCATGGCCTCAGCGAGTATCTTTTGATACATTTCAAAACCGATCTCCGCTATAAAGCCGCTCTGCTCACCGCCAAGCAGATTGCCCGCTCCTCGAATGTCAAGGTCGCGCATGGCGATCTGGAAGCCGCTGCCGAGTTCATTGAATTGCTCCAGTGTCTGCAGGCGCTTACGGCTGTCGTTTGGCAGCAGGCTCATCGGCGGTGCTACCAGGTAGCAAAACGCCTTCTTATTGCTACGTCCCACCCTGCCACGCAACTGGTGGAGATCGCTCAGTCCGAACTGGTGTGCGTTGTTGATGATGATGGTGTTTGCATTCGCTATATCTACCCCACTCTCCACAATGTTGGTGCAACATAAAACATCGAACTCCTTCTCTATAAAATTGAACAACGCCTCTTCCAGCTGATGCCCTTCCATCTGACCATGTGCCATACCAATGCGGAGATCAGGGCAGAGGTTGCGGAGCAGGGTTACCATTTCCGGCAGGCTCTGCACACGGTTGTGCACGAAGAATACCTGGCCGCCACGCTCCGACTCATAGTAGATAGCATCGCGGATCGCATATTCATCAAATACCAGCACCTCCGTATGCACAGGCTGCCTGTTAGGCGGCGGGGTATTGATGATACTCAGATCGCGGGCGTTCATGAGCGAAAACTGCAAGGTCCGCGGTATAGGTGTTGCGGTAAGGGTCAGCGTATCCACACTTGCCTTTAGTTCGCGTAATTTTTCCTTTGATGATACCCCGAATTTTTGCTCTTCGTCTATGATCAGAATGCCAAGGTCTTTGAATTTCACATCCTTGCCCAGCAAGCCATGTGTGCCAATGACGATATCTATTTTACCTTCTTCAAGCCTCTTGAATATCTCCTTTTTCTCTTTTGCAGAACGGAAGCGGTTCACATAATCAACATTGCAGGGAAAATCCTTCAACCGCTCCTGGAACGTATTAAAATGCTGAAAGGCAAGAATAGTGGTCGGTACCAATATGGCCGCCTGCTTGCTATCACCCACGGCTTTGAAGGCAGCACGCACTGCGATCTCTGTTTTTCCAAAGCCCACATCCCCGCACACCAACCGATCCATAGGAGCAGGTGTCTCCATATCGCGCTTTACGTCAGCGGTGGCCTTGGCCTGGTCTGGAGTGTCTTCATAAAAGAAGGATGCTTCCAGCTCGGTCTGTAAATAGCTATCCGGTGAAAACGCGAAGCCTTGCGATGCCTTACGTTTTGCGTACAGCTTTATCAGGTCGGCGGCGATATCCTTTACTTGTTTCTTGGTCTTGTTCTTTAGCTTCTGCCATGCATCGCTGCCAAGTTTGTTTACCCTGGGCGCTGCGCCTTCTTTGCCTGTGAACTTACTTATTTTGTGCAGTGAATTTATGTTCACATACAGCACGTCATTGTCTTTGTAAAGTATACGTATGGCTTCCTGCAGATTTCCGTTCACCTCTATTTTCTGCAATCCGCTGTACACACCCACACCATGATCAATGTGCGTCACAAAGTCACCCGGTGTTAGCTCTCTTAATGCGCGCAGCGTAAGTGCCTTCCCTTTTGAATAGGCCTGCTTGACATTGTATTTATGATAGCGCTGAAATATCTGGTGATCGGTATAGCAGATCGCTTTCTTATCATGATCAATAAAACCTTTGCTGATGGAGGTAGGTACGGGTACGAAAAGCACATTGGCGTTGACATCGTCAAAGATGCTCCGTAGGCGCTCCAGCTGCTTCGGATTTTCGGCAAAAATATATACTACATATTTTTCCGCCAGTCTCTTTTGCAGATCGCCGATCAGCATATTGAACTGACGATTGAATACCGGCTGTTCTTCGGTCGCAAACTGAAATGTGGCATCGATGGCATCACCTGTTATTTTCTCCAGCGAATGATTATACCACTCGATGAGATGCCGCTGCTTTATTTTTTCCTGCCAGGCACCACCGGTTTCGAAGTCTGCCTTAGATATCTCCTTCAGCATTTCTTCTTCGTGGTCTATAGCTACCTGGCCCAGCTCCATCTTATCGGGCAGATCAGCTTCCATCTTTGCGAGGCGTCCTATAGTAAATGAAAGATCCTTTGCCCAGAACACCGTATTCTCTGGCAGGTAGTCGAGCAGCGATACCTTTTCCTGTGTTTCGAATTTAGTTTCAATATTAGGCAGGATGGATACCTGCAGCAGCTTACGCTCAGATAGCTGTGTCTCGGGATTGAAGATACGTATGCTGTCCACCTCTGTATCAAACAACTCTATACGATAAGGATGCTCATTGCCGAACGAATAAATATCCAGGATACCTCCGCGCATGGCAAACTGGCCTGGCTCATAAACAAAATCTTCGCGCCTGAAACCGAGTGATACAAAGCGTTCCAGCATGGCATCTACCTGCAAGGCCTCGCCCACTTTTATACTGATCATGTTATCAGACAGTGACGACGGATTTACCACCCGTTCGAACAGCGCCTCAGGATAAGTGACCAGTATCTTCTTATTGACTTTTTTACCGGTGAACTTTGTAAGTGCTTCCGTACGCAACATTACGTGGCTGCTGTTCAGTTCATTGAAATAACCTGTCCTTTTAAAGGAATCAGGGAAATAGAAAATATCCAGCCCCTGTGTAAGATGCTCAATGTCGTTGTGGAAGTAGGCCGCCTCTTCTTTATCATTTAAGATGAAGACGTGATTCACATCTGTGAGACGCCATAGTGCGCTTGCGATAAAGTTCACCGAAGAGCCACGGAGGTTATCGAGATAGACCCTTAGTTTGTGGCCGGGCAAAGTGATCCCCGCCGCTATTTGTTTTAAGCGGATATCATTTTGGTACAAGCCCTGCAGCACATCCAGATTCATCGGGGCGACAAAGGTAACGGAATTTGGAATTGATAAACCGGGGAATTTAGGCATCACTGCCGCACATATGATGAAATGTTTGGCGTCTCCCGAATTATAGAATATCTTTCAAAAAATATGCTGCACCCTTTGAAAGCAATCATTTCAATTCTCCTGGTCCTGGCCGGGTTTGCATCTTGCAGGAGTGCCTGGAACCAAACCGATGAGCAATCATTCTACAAAGCGTGCGTGAATGATGCAAAGACCTGGGCCGGAACACCTGAACAGGCTGCTGCTTACTGCAATTGCATCATCCCCAAAATAAAGGCGAAATACCCCGACGAAAATGAAGCTATGAAACAGGTAAACCTGCTTTCATCGGACAAGGACCTCCAGGCGTGCAGGGATTCCTTAAAGAAATAATATCAGGGAACCTACTTGAACAACTGATACACAAGAAGCGCACTCAGATAAGCGATACTGAACATGTAGGCAAATTGTATTGCCGGATATTTCCAGCTACGCGTTTCACGTTTCACTATGGCAAGGGTGCTCATACACTGCATCGCGAACACATAAAAGATCAACAACGACAAACCGGCGGCGAGCGTATATACTGGTGAGCCGTCCACTCGCCTGGCTTCTTTCATCTTTTCGTGCAGTGTTTCTTTGCCCGCCTCGGCGTCGCCCACACTGTACAGGGTTGCCATCGTACCAACAAATACCTCGCGCGCCGCAAATGACGTAATAAGGGCAATGCCTATCTTCCAGTCATAACCCAGCGGCCGGATGAGCGGCTCTATTCCATGTCCCAGTATACCAGCAAAGGAATGTTCGAGTTTCGAGGTCGCATGCTCATGTTCAATTTCCGCTTTCTGCCCGGGGTGCTGTGCTGCCAGCGCCGCATACTTTTCTTCTACAGCCCTCATTTGCTCGGATGGCCCAAATGCTGCAAGCGCCCACAGTATTAGTGCCAGCACAATGATCACCTTACCTACATCCCTGATAAATATTTTTCCTTTTTCGATCATAGTAGTACCTACGTTCTTCCAGCGTGGTGCGCGGTACACCGGCAGCTCCATAAGGAAGAAAGTGCGCTCCTTTGTTTTTATCAGGAAGTTCATAACCTTGGCTACCAGCAGGGCCATGAAGAAACCAAGCAGGTATAAACCCATGAGCACAAGGCCCTGCAAATTAAAGACACCAAGAAGCGAACGTTGTGGCACAACCAGCGCTATCAGCATCGTATAGACCGGTAACCTCGCAGAGCAACTCATCAGCGGAGTAACCATAATAGTAATGAGCCGCTCCTTCTTATTTTGAATGGTACGGGCAGCCATGATGGCCGGCACAGCGCATGCCATGCCGCTGATGAGCGGCATTACCGAGCGACCATTGAGCCCGGCGCTGCGCATAATGCGGTCTGTGAGGAAGCTGATACGCGCCATATACCCGCTATCCTCAAGGATAGTTATCAGCCCGAACAATATCATGATCTGGGGCACAAAGACAGCAATGCCGCTGATGCCAGCCAAAACGCCGTTTACCAGCAGGTCCTTAAATATGCCCGCGGGCAGGATGGCATTGAGGCCATTACCAGCATAAACAAAGCCTTGTTCTACCCAATCCATAGGATAGCGTGCCAACCAGAATATACTTTGAAACAAAAGGAAAAGCACGCCAAGCAGGATGAGGTTGCCATAGACCGGGTGCAGCAGCACTTTGTCAAAACGTTCGCTCACCACCATCTTCTTCATGGGGCTGTCCATAGCCACGCACCGTTGCATGATGGTATCTATCTTCTTATACCGCTGCATGATCTCCTCTGCCTGTACTTTCGATTTTTGAAAACCGGCCTCACCCAGCAATGCAGCTATCCTGATTCGCTGCGCCGCATTAATGTATCTCAGTTCATTGTAATTGCACGCAATGTGCAATGCACCATAGTTACTGTACAGCGCAGATATAGATCGTATTTCCTGCAGCCAGTCGCCGGTTATCGCAGGCAGATCTATAAAATCAGGTAAGGAAACGCGTTTGGCTTGTTGCTGGTCAACTATTGCTTTTTTCAGGAGCCCCATCCCCCGGTTCCGCCTGGGGTTCACTGTCACCACCGGCACGCCCATCATTGCAGACAGCGCTTCGGTATCAACAGTGATGCCTTTTTGCCGGGCGATGTCCATCATAGTGAGCACTATGACCACCGGCATTTTCAAGTCTATGATCTGTGAGCAGAAAAGCAGGTTACGCTTGAGGTTGGACGCATCTGCAATCACAATTATCAGGTCCGGCCGGTCTGCACTTTTCTGGTTCAGCAACACCTCGTAGGTAACCTGTTCATCGGCGCTTTTAGGGTACAAACTATAGGTGCCCGGCAGGTCGATGATACTGGCTGTGAGTGTATCGGATATCTTCGATATGCCGGTTTTTTTGTCCACAGTAACCCCCGGAAAATTCCCTACCTTCTGGTTAAGACCGGTAAGGGCATTAAAAAGGGAACTTTTGCCGCTGTTGGGGTTACCCACCAGGGCTATGGTATAATTACTACTCATTCAGGCCGCAAAGGTACAGATAACACGGTACTCTTAACTTCATAAGACATTGAATACAAAGAATTTCCCGAATATGTAAACAGCTGTATTTTTCCAATGCTATACAACTATTTGTTAAACTCCTAATAGAGAATTGGATAATGCAAATAGCATAGCTTAATTTTACTCCCTTCCATTAAACTTAAATTTCGTTTGTGAAATCATTTCGCCATTTTTCGATCACTGCGGTGCTCATAGCATTAGTTGCCTGCTCACTTATATATGTAAGTTGTAAGAACAAATGTGGCAGCACCACATGCCAGAACGGGGGAACATGTGACAATAATGTGTGCATATGCCCGATTGGCTATTCCGGCAATTCCTGCCAGACAGGATGGTCTGACGCAGCGGTTGGGACTTACACCTGCTCAAGGTCTAATTGCTCACCTGCAGTATCCGGCACAAACACATGGCAGAGTGCAATAACAAAGGACGCAACCAATAGTGGTTACACCCTGGACATTTCCAATTTCAATAATTCCAACACGACCGTTGTTGCTACCATCGACAGCGCCGTCGCCGGCACCAGTCAGCGCGTAACGATCAGCGGAACTAATGGTATAGGCACCAATGCGTCCGGGTATCTCACTATCATAAATTCAACCACCACTATGTCGTTACATTTCACCACTTATTCGGGCAATGGAGTAATAGGCTCTGAGTGTGATATGGTACTGAGAAAGGAATAGCTCAATCACTTTAAAGCTGTTCCAGGAATTCCCTGATACTTGCATATACATACTCCAGCTCTTCGTTACTGATACAGTATGGAGGCAGCAGGTAGATTACATTCCCGATAGGTCTTAAGACGATCTTTTTACTGATAAAGAACCGGTACATTACATCGCGCATGCTATGGTGATAGGAAGGCGTATCCGTTTTGAATTCTATAGCTATGATGGTTCCCGTCTGCCGTACTTCTGCGATCGCGCGATGGGTGCTGATCGTTTGGGCGAATGCCTTGTGTGCTTTTACTATTCTTGCGCGGCTTTCCGTGCAGCTATCCTGCAGTAAAAGATCAAGGCTTGCAAGGGCTGCCGCGCATATAGTAGGATTGGCGGTAAATGAATGTCCGTGGTACAACATCTTTGTACGGTCGTCGTCATAAAAGGCATCAAAAATCTCCTGCGAGCATGCTGTAACACCCAAGGGCATTGCGCCGCCCGTGAGACCTTTTGATAGGGTCACCATATCTGGCGCAGTACGTATTTGATCACACGCAAACAATGAACCGGTGCGGCCGAATCCCGTCATTACTTCGTCCGCAATAATAAGTGCATTGTACTTTTTGCACAGGCCAAAAAAAGCGTCCAATGTTGCAGGGCTGTACATGCACATGCCGGCAGATCCCTGTACCAGCGGCTCTGCAATGAATGCGGCAACATCTCCCTGCTGTAACAATGTTTCCAGCGCCGCGATACTTGCTGCCTCATTCCCGGTTCCTGGAAACGGGATAAACGCGACATCAAAAAGAAAGTCGGTAAATGCCTCCGTAAAGACACTACGTCCGCTTACGGCCATTGCGCCAAAGGTATCTCCGTGATACGCATTTTGCAGTGCCACAAGTCTCTTCTTTTTAAGGCCCTTGTTGTTCCAGTACTGCAGCGACATTTTGATGGCTACCTCTGCGGCTGTAGAGCCATTGTCGGAATAGAATATTTTAGACGGCTTGCCCGGCAATATTTCCAGCAGGCGCTCAGCAAGGCGCACAGCGGGCTCATGAGTGAAACCGGCAAATATGCAATGCTCCAGCACCGCTGCCTGCTCACTCACTTTTTGAGCTATATGTGGATGCGAATGCCCGTGCAGATTCACCCACCAGGACGAAATAGCGTCTATATAACGGTTGCCATCCTCATCAATAAGCCATACACCCTCACCCTTTACAATAGCTATAGCTTCGGGCCATGCTTTCATGGGCGTGTAAGGATGCCATATTACTTCACGATCACGTTCTCTTATGTTCGGCATTTTCGTTTAAAAGTTAAGATCAACAAGTGATTGTTTTATTTGCGATGCACAAGCCCGGACTGTACTCTTATCTAGGACTTCAAAATGCGGTATCCGTGCAATTATTGGCACCTCTGAGTATTGCGTAATAAAGGTCTCGGAAGCTTCGTTTGCAACGCCATTTACTATTATCCCCAACAGCCCGATACCCCTGCTTCTTAATACTTCTATACTCATCAGAGTATGATTGATGCTGCCAAGGTAATTTTGCGAAACAAGAATAGCCGGCATTTTATAATGTGATACAAAATCAGCCATGGTTGTCGTTGCAGACATCGGAGATAGTATACCGCCCGCAGTTTCAACCAGTAGTGTGTTGGCAGTCTTTGGCCATATGAATTTTGTATAGTCCACTTCCACATTATCTATTGCGGCAGCGGCATGGGGCGACAGAGGCTGTGTCAATATTATCGCTTCATCATGCACACGCCTGTTGCCATCGCTTAGCAATTGTCTTACGGTTTGTGCATCTCTTTCTTCTGTGCCTGCCTGCACAGGTTTCCAGTAATCAGCACCCATAGCCTCCGCCAGTACTGCCGCAGCAATTGTTTTGCCAATGCCCGTATGGATGCCAAGTATAGCGATGGAATTATTCATAGCGCAAAAGTAATGCAGGGATATCGAAATTATTTACTGAAGTAACGTTTCAAACAACAGGTCAACCTGCTCCCGCGTATTAAATGTATGCAGGCATATTCTCAACCGCTCCATTCCCAGCGGAACAGTGGGATGCAGTATGGGCCTCACCTCCAGCCCCGCCTGCTGCAGCTTTGCTGCGAATCGTCTTGCGTCATCATTGCTACCAACCACTAATGCCTGTATAGAGCTCACACTGTCCTTCCACCCCTTCATCCCCGATGCAGCGACACGCGACCTGAAGTAGCTGATCAGATCATGGAGGGTTGTATTGCTGAAACTATGACCCGATAAATATTGATACGCGCAGTATACAGCATGCAGCGAATGCCCGGGTAGTGCCGTGGTATAGATGAATGGCCGCGCAAAATTGATAAGATATCGCTTCAGCAAATTGCTGCCTGCAACCGCCGCACCATGACCACCCAGCGCCTTGCCGAAAGTATGGACCCTGGCAAAGACTTTATCCTGCAGCCCAATAGAGCAAACAAGCCCCTCGCCATGCGCACCGATCACACCGGTAGCATGGGCTTCGTCTACAATAAGCTGAGCATCGTACTGCTCGCAAAGCCGTACCATTTCTGCGAGCGGCGCCATATCGCCATCCATGGAGTAAACGGACTCCACAACCACTACTGTCGGCCCATCGCTGGTATACCTCGCAAGTTTCTTTTTGAGGTCGGAGAGGTCGTTGTGTGCAAATTTATATTTACGGCTACACTGGCTAAGACGTATTCCATCTATAATACTGGCATGGCACAGCTCATCAGATAAGATAGTACTGCTTCTATTCGTGACGGAAGCAATCAAGCCCATATTCGCATCATATCCCGAATTGAAAAGCAATGCAGCTTCTGCTTTATGAAAGGATGCAATGGTTTGTTCGAGCATTTCCGCCTGCGCGCTGTTGCCGGATAGCAGGCGCGAACCTGTAGACCCTGTGCTGTCCACCTTGTCCGGACGCATCAGCTCCGCCAGCAGGCCGGTAGTTGCGAGGCCAAGGTAGTCGTTTGAAAAAAAATCGATGGGAGCCCGTTGCGTACTCAGTCTCCTGAGATTGCCGGTCTGCGTTCTGTCGTTTAGTTTATCTGCCAGGTATTGCTCAACACGATTCATGCTGCATGGCGTTGGCGTTCTTTTTTTCCTTCGGATGCCCATCGGCGAAAGCCGCCTTTGGTGTCAGGCCAAGAATGCGGAACATATCCTTGTCTGCATTGTACTCGGGGTTTGGCGTGGTAAGCAGTTTATCACCGGCGAATATGGAATTGGCGCCAGCCATAAAGCACATAGCCTGCTCAGATACCGAAAGCTCCAGCCTGCCCGCTGATAAGCGAACGGCAGAATGCGGCATTACAATACGTGCAGTAGCGATCATACGCACCAATTCATCAAATGGTACACGGCTGTTATCAGCAAGTGGCGTGCCGGCAACAGGTACCAGCACATTTATCGGCACGGATTCGGGATGCTCCGGCAGGTTGCACAATGTGAGCAGCATGCCTATACGATCCGCTGTTGTTTCGCCCAGGCCTATGATACCGCCGCTGCATACGCTGATACCCGCTTTACGCACATTGGATAATGTGTTCAGCCGGTCATCGTAAGTGCGGGTCGTGATCACTTCGCTATAATGTTCTTCTGATGTATCTATATTATGATTGTAGGCATACAGGCCTGCATCGGCAAGGCGTTCAGCCTGCTGCGGCGACAACATACCCAGTGTACAGCACACTTCCATATCCAGGCTGTTCACCGCCCTTACCATATCTATCACACGGTCGAAATCGCGGTTGTCACGCACCTCGCGCCAGGCAGCGCCCATACAAAAACGGGATGCGCCACCTGCCTTGGCGTTTTCAGCCGCCGCAAGCACCTCGTCCACCTTCATAAGCGCATGCACCTGGACTCCGGTATGATAACGGGCTGCCTGCGGGCAGTAAGCGCAATCTTCTGAGCAACCGCCTGTCTTAATAGACAGCAGGCTGCTTATCTGTACTTCTCCGAAAACGTGGTTTTGCTTGTGCACATTAGCTGCATCCAGCACCAGCGATAACAATGGGCGTTCATATATCTCAGCGATCTCTTCCCTTGTCCAATTATGGCGAATTTCACTCATCTGTACAATTATTTGTCCGGCGAAACTACTGATTTTTGACAGGATTGGGAACTTTTGGACAGTTTATGGATTGCAACAATAACAAAACGTCCGCCTGAGCGGACGTAAGTAATCTATCGAAAGTGGTCGATCCACTAATTCACCTGCACCACCTCATATGCATCCTGCCCGTTCTGAGATATTGGCAGGTAGTACGTATTATTGTATAAGAGATAAGTTTCTCCGTTGATGGCCTGCTCTACAGCACCTTCGGGTATCTCTGTTACCACCGCCCCTACCGGAGCAGGAACCACCCTGAAAGAACCACCCTGACCGACATAAAAGGTACCTCCGTAGTAATAATAGGTATCATCCCCAAGAGGTATTGTAAGGTAGCCTGCCGGCAAATAGTTTACCACAGCTCCTATCGGAGGGTTTACAACCGTGTAACCCGACCCGGATGGCTCGTAATAAACACCATTGTCATAATAATATTGCTGGTTGCCCCAGGTATAGAGCAGTGCATCGGCTGTGAGCGCACCGAGAAAAAAGCCATAGGGATGCCAGCGTGGCCCCCATACATAAGGATGATATGGATGATAGAAATAAGGATGAGCTCCATAACCATGATGGTAAACACCTTCATTGTGCACCATACCGCCTCCTCTTACGCCCCAGCCCTCATGTACGCCACCTTCGCGCGCACCGCCCTCGCGCATGCCGCCGGAACGTTCAACACGTGCTGCTGGTGCTGGCGCACGATAAACATGGGCACCCATATTTCGGGCTCCCCCGTTAAATGATCCGCCCGCGGGTCTGCCGCCACCGAATCCACCGCCGCCGCCTCGGCCACCACCGCCGCCACCATGGCCAAAGTGTTGTGCTATGCCCTGCCCGGGAATAGCTAAAAGCGAAAAACAGATGATGCTGACTATGACTGGAAGTTTCATTTTATGGAGCGTTTTCATGACCAAAGATTAGTTGAAGTAAACTTTATTTCTTAGCTGATAAAGGTGTTAGTTTAATTTTTTTGGCACCCGGCGGCACCTTGAAATCAAATATTCCTGCCGGGAGATTTGGGTTTATCTGCCAATCAGAGTAAACGGCTTCAAACTGCGGATTCATTGGTTTGTTAGTATAAACGATCACCATTTTTACCGGCAGGTAAAACGCATCATCGGCTATCCAGAACTGGAAGGTCTTGTCTTTTGACACACCGGCTATATGATAGCACTCTTTACCGTCTACTTTAACCATTCCCAGCAGCGCCAGGTCAGTTGACTCTGCTAAAATATCATCGACAAAACCCGGGTAAAGGAAGTCGGCAACCGGGAAAACGATACCATAGGTTTTGTTCATGTGATCGATCATATCAACAACCGATGATGGCACAGGCACCTGCGAATAGTGATTCTTATCTAAAGAATAGTAACTCAGTGTTTTGCCGTTATATATCATATAACGGCTTCCTTTGTCGCCCTCAGCGCGTACCAGCAATTTATCCGGGCCTCCTATATATACACGCTCGTCATCAGAATGTTTCACCAGGCCAAGAACGTCGCTGCTGACATCGTAATTCGATTTTACACAGACACTACAGGAACTGAGCTCACCGATCATCGCGCTCATCCGGTCCATGACCGAAACGGCTACCGTATCTATCCGTGATGATTGAGCATCTGCATTGCCAGACAACAGGGCAATGAACATAACAAAGAGAAAACTTGCTTTCATGGGAATAATTTTATGTCGCATCTAAACTCAAAAGTGTGATCCGGAATATTAGACCGGGATCACACTAATTGGTTTAAACAAACACAAAAATCATACCATCGCTGATCGCACAGCTGAGAGAAAACCAGTGACTGTTTCGTTATTGCGGTTGCCCTACGCCCTCGGTTATTAGCCTGAAAAGACTGCCGGCAACATGCCTGTTCCACCCGGCATTGCAGGTTTCATAACACTCAATTCCGGGAACCAGTCCAACGTGGGTCATATCGATTTGTGTAGAATTGCCATTAGCTGATATTTCCCAGGCTATAGTTGTGTTATTCCATTCGGTTTTATCTTTTAACCATGGCAGG
>CAINOM010000035.1 GCA_903851455.1 uncultured Bacteroidota bacterium
AGAGAAAAAAGTCTACCTGATAAGTGTTACGGTACCTTTATAAGTACGATTGTTGCCATCATCAAGCGATACAATAAGCACGTAATTATATACGCCCATATCCTGCGGTACGCCATTAAAGGTACCATCCCAGCCCAACTCTTTGTTTGCCGATGTATATACCTGTTGACCCCAGCGGTTGTAGACGCTAAACTCTATGAGCTTCTGGTATTTCATGCCTATAGGGCGGAATACATCGTTAAGACCATCACCATTGGGTGTAAAGCCGCTGGGAATGGTTACGCTGTCGAATATAACGTCCACTTCGATATCTGCGGAGTCCCTGCAGCCGGCGCTATCCATAGCGTATACGGTATAGATGGTGTTTTGTGCAGGTGTGGCGATAGGGTCGTTGATATTGCGGTTATTTAGTGTGCCGTCATTAGGCATCCACCAGTAAAAGACAGCATTACTCGCATTTAACTGCACACTGCTGCCATAACTTATGGTTTGTGTCGGCGTAATACCTGTGAGGTGCAGCGCAGTAGAGGTTAGGGTCACGGTGGTGGTGGTTCCGCCGGTACAGCCGGTGGCATTGTCTAAAACGGCAACCGTGTATACGCCCTGGACCGCAGGAGTTACAACCTTAATAGAGGGGTTTTCAAGTGTGCTGGCAAAACCGGAAGGACCGGCCCATGTATAATTGTAAGTTGACCCACCTGGCGCGGGACAAGTAAACTCGACCAGTGAGTTACAAGCCTTCACTACTGATGACGCCATGACCATCATCGGGGGGTATATGGTTACGTTGAAGGTGTCGCTGCGGGTGGCGCAGGCGTTCACTTCGTTGACCCAATATGTCCCTGCGCCGGAAGCGACGATAGATGTTCCCGTACTTCCGGTGTTCCATGTATAGGTACCAAAACCGAGGTCAGCATTTAGCGTTACGGAGCTTGCTCCACTACAGATAGCGATATTCGTGCTGTTGGTAGAATTGCCGGGAGGAGTAATGGTAACATGGAATGTGTCAATGATAACCGGGATAGCGCAGGTACTTGTGCAAACTACCCAGTATGCGCCAGATGTATTCACATCGCGCGAAGGCATAGTGGTGGTGTTATCCCAGGAATAACCGGTGTAGCCGCCCGGGGCGTTCAAAGTAACAATACCAGTACCACATAAAACGGTATCCTGGTGCCTGTAATTGGTGTCGGGTGTACCTACAACATTGGCATACTTGCCTACGTAGAGATATTCGCCAGCACCGGTAGCGGTCAGCACATCAGGCCCTATGCTCAGGCCGCTGCCGTAGTCGATATAATCGCTGCAGATGAATACATTCCCGTTAGGGTCTACAGCAATACCATTCTGGTCATCGCCGCCAGACCCAAGGCCAGAATAACCAATTACACTGCCCGAAAGCGTATAGCCCGCTATAAATACCGGGTCACCACCGCCAATGACCGCCAGCATATTGCCATCAATATTCGCAGTCTCCGAGTAATTACCGCTCACCCAAACCTCTCCGCATGCAGCAAGACCTATAGCAAAACCCCATACCCCCATGGACGGAGAGCCAATAGTTTTGGTCCAGGTAGCTACATTAGCCGGGGAATATTGCACAAGATAAAGCGCCAGGTTAGGAGCCGCAGCCGGATAAGTACGATTGATGGTGGTAGCTCCGAAACTGATGGATGCATCGCCAAAAGCACCGGTCATGTATACATTGCCAAGCGGGTCGCTTACCACGCCCATGCCATAAGAGCCATTGCTGCCGCCTGCAGCCTGCGCCCAAAGAGGGCTACCAGTCGGAGAGAATTCAGCGATATAAGCCAAAGGAGTTCCGCCAAAATAACCAGAGCCTCCATATGGATTAGCTATTGTAGAAGCGCCCACACCTACAGAGGGAGACCAGAAAGGACCGGTGACGTACACATTACCACCAGCACCCAAGGCAATACCATAACCAAAATCATCAGAAGCACCACCAAAGCTCTTAGCCCATATCAGCGTGCCGGAAGGACTATACTTAGCAACAAATACATCCTGGGTAGCACCGCTCGGATCGCTGTTAGTAAGGGTTACGCCGCCCATTGTGATCGTAGGCTTCTGAAAACTGGATGTGACATAAATATTGCCGGCGGCATCGGTAACTACTCCACCTGTGCTGAGTATGCACACTGCACCCAAAAAAGCGTGATAGGTATTTGTAGCGTTACCATCTGCTATAGCCCAAAGTAAGGTACCGGTGGGGCTGTACTTAGCAATGTAATTCTGGTTGTCGCCGCTGGAACCGTATGCATTGGTGAGCACCGTGCCGCCGAGCGTAAGTGTAGGGCTATCGAACCCACCAAATACGATCAGGTTGTCGCTCGCGTCTGTAGTAATGTTATAAAGCCAGTCATCGCTGTTCTGAGTACCGGCAGCCCAAAGTGGCGTGCCGGTGCTGCTATATTTTACCCATATCGACTGTATGAAACCGAGCCCACCGGCAGTACCAAACACCGCACTGTTAGGAACGGTGATGCTGCCGAACGTGGAAGGTGTATTCTCATAGTTGATGCCTGCCCCATATACATTGCCCGCACCATCTGTAGCTACTGCATATGCGTCAATACCAGCACCGTCATTGCCGCGGCCCCATTGCCAGCCACTGGCCTGCGCATGAGCGGCCGGCATAAGAAATTTTGCCGGAGGCAGCAGTAAGATAATGGAAAAGAAAGCGATAAGAGTTAGCTTCATAAAAAGGGTTATTGTTTTAGTGGTTTAAAAGCAAATAATATATGTAACTCCGTTCAAAATATAGTAAATAATATCCTTGCTACATATATAGACGTTAAAAGGCGCGTAAACGTTTGGTCGCATACAGATAGATATTAATTTAACGTATTGCCGGGTAGTTTTGAATTATTATAAATCGCTGGTGTAGCTTCCCTTTTGTCAGCGCACACTTTTTTCACAAAATATCTGGATACCTTGCTGAAAATCTATTTTATGAGAAGGATGATCGTCGTTTTTCTGTTACCGGTTCTGCTCTTCGTTAGCGTGTCTTCGATAGCACAGGTAAGCATAACGCCAATCATGGATATGACGTTTAAAAATGAAAGATTCGGGGTGTCGTTCACCTATAGATCTTCGTTTACGGTAACAGACATTTCCTATGGCAACGACTTTAAAGTTGTGGCGGCCAGCGGAGGTTCTGAATTTACGATTACCGCCATCCCATCGATGCAGGGACGTACCGCCGGAGAATACGCGAAGTTCATTCATGACTCTTTGAATGCGGCAAAGCCCAACCAGCGCATACCGGACGTAGCAACTTATGAGCTGCCAGACCATAAAATATATGCTGTAACAGGGTTTTATGGTGAGGGCTCAGAAAATAAAGCCGTCCGTATCCTGCTGCTGGATATGCCCTTTGCTTTTTCTAATGGCATTATGCTGAAGACTGTATCACCCTATGACCCGGCGACAGAAAAGCGGTTGCTTCAACCAATGCTGGATATACTGGGGTCGTTCCGGAAGATTTAGCTAGCCCATGTCTCTGAGCGCAGCAACAAGAGTATCAAGTTCGGCTGTGGTGGTGAATACATTTGGGGTGATGCGGCAGCCGTGAACACCAGCGCTGTCAATAGCCACTGTGTATATCTTGTACTTATCCAAAAGTGTTTTTTGCAGATCTCCAGGCTTCATGCCTTTGATGCCTACATTGGCGATGCCGCAGGAGCGGGCGGGATCAGTTGGCGTATTCAGTATTACATTCGGCATGCTGCGCACTTTGTTCGTCCAGTAGTTCTGTAAGTAGCGCAGGCGTGTCTCTTTTCTTTCCGCGCCTATTTTATGGTAGAAATCTATTGCGTTGGTTATGGTGAGGTCGGTAGCCACTGGTAATGTTCCCGTGTGGTTCAGCCTGAGTATGTCATTGTCTTTCTTGGTGCTATCGGCAAACAGGGGCCAAACTTTACCGATTTGTTCCTTCTTCACGTACAGCATGCCTGCACCCAGTGGCACGCTCAGCCACTTATGCAGACTGGCACCGTAGTAGTCGCAATGTAAATCTGGTATGGAGAACCGTAAATGGGCTATGGCATGCGCACCGTCCACCATCACCGGTACGCCCGTGCGGTGGGCCATATCGCAGATCTTCCGCACCGGCAGTATCTGGCCGGTGATGTTGATCATGTGGCACACCATCAGCAGCTTTGTTTTTGGCGTGATGGCGTTTGCGTATAGCTGCACGATCTCATCATCGCTTTTCGGGTCCATGGGCACAGACAATACTTTGTTGGTCATGCCATATCGCTTAGATACCTGCTTGAACATATCCAGCATAGCACCGTAGTCCTGCTCGGCCATGATGGCTTCATCGCCCGGTTTCCAGTCCATCCCGCCGATGATCATATCCAGGCTCTCGGTAGTGTTCCGGGTAATGACCACCTCATCAGCGCTGCAGCCGGCCAGTTCTGCGACTTTTGCCGCTGCAGCATTCTTATTGTCGAACTGGACAGTTCGCATATAGTACGAGCCCTGCATGTTCACCTCCCGCACATGGTCCAGGTAATGCTCCAGTATCTCCTGCGGCATGATGCTGTAGTAGCCATTCTCCAGGTTTATGTAGTCTGGCTTTAGCTTATAGCCTCCCCTCACCGAGGCCCAGAATTCTTCATCCTGCGCCACCGCAGCTGCCGGCAAGTGCGCCACAGACTTCACTATCTTACCAATAGAAGAATAACTCACCAGGCTACCAAGGCCAAGGAGGGATGTGCTTTTTAGGAACGTGCGTTTGTTCATAAGTCGTGGAGCGTTTGTTTTAATTAATAGTGCGCTTTAAAACGCGGTTCCAAAACAGAAATAG
>CAINOM010000036.1 GCA_903851455.1 uncultured Bacteroidota bacterium
ACTTACGCTCCATACTTTTAGAGTCTTCGGCAAAAAAAGTGAGAGCTGGTAATTACCAGCCCTCACTTTTTCATTTCACAACCTATTATTTGGTTGCTTTCTTTGTTGTAGTTGCCTTTGTCGCTTTTTGGGTTGACACCTTGGTTTCCTTCTTTGTAGTGGTCGTCCCCTTCGCATCCTTAGTGGTTGCGGTGGTTTCCTTCTTAACTTTAGTTTCAGTTTTCTTTTCCTGGGCATTCGCGGCAATGGTAATAGTAGTCATTGCAACCGCGATCATTAAGATGTACTTCTTCATTTTTCTAAACGCTTGTTTTTTAGAGCGTTATACCCTGTAATCCAAATTGCGTTCCAATCAATGTTAAAGAAACCACAAACCCGTTTTTCGGCGTCAATTAGCCGGCAACACATCACCGGCATAATCTGAATTTTCTAACTTCATGTTTTCAAAAACCCCGGGATATATAAAGCGAACAATGACTACAGATCACCTGATAACTAAATCACCCACGATCCATGCACCGGCCGCAAAAGTATGGGCCGCACTTACCGATCCGCAACAAATGAAGATCTGGATGGCTCAACCCGAAATGGAAATAATAACCGATTGGAAAGTAGGCAGCACCATATTGATGCACGGCCCATGGTACAAGTCGCGTTTCGAGAACCGGGGAAAGATACTATTATTCGAGCCCTGCTTTGCGTTGCAGTATACACATCTTAGTTCGTTGTCCCGCCTGCCGGATACAGATGCGAACCACACGCTGCTGGACTTCAGGCTGGCTATTGAAGGTGAGCAAACCACCCTCACACTCACCATGAGCAACTTCCCAACGGAGACTATCGAGAAACACATTGCCTACTATTGGAATGTCACGCTTACGATACTGAAGAAATTCGTTGAAGAGCAACAGGCATGAATTGCACCAGGGCACACAAAAAAGGTTCTTCCAAAATACCTTAAAATGATAACACTGGTTTTACCGTTAAGTCAGAATGAACGTTAGTTTTGCTCACTTAATAAATAGGGAGCAAGCTTTTATGAGAAGAATTTATTTGTCAGTCGCATGTATTTTCCTTGCACTGGCCTGCATTTCATGGGGTACTACAGGGCATTTTTCTGTTGGCCTTATAGCCGAGCGCCATTTGACGCCGAAAGCTAAAAACGCTATACAGGACTTGCTGGGCACGGAGTCACTCTCCGGCATAAGCTCCTGGGCCGATGATGTACGCGGCGAATCCGATTATAAACATACAGGCCCATGGCATTACGTCAACCTGCCACTGGGCCTTAGTTCCGTTTCATTTGAACAAAAGGTCACAACAATGTCTGAGGACAATGTTTACAAAGCTGTACTCAATTGCGAGCGCGACCTGAGATCTTCAACTACTTCCCGGAAGGAAAAGACAGAAGCACTTAAGTTTCTCACACACTTCATTGGAGACCTTCACCAACCTATGCATGTAAGCCGCGCCGAGGATAAGGGCGGCAACACGATAGTCGTAAATTATAAAGGAGAAAGTTCCAACCTGCACGCCGTGTGGGACAGCAAGCTTATTGAAGACCAGGGACTGAGTTACAAAGAAATTGCCGATAAATTCGATACCGCTTCCGCACGGCAGATCCTGTATTGGCAGTCCGATAGCCTTATTCAATGGCTCTGGGAAAGCTACACTATAAGCAGCCGGCTCTACAAGGAAGTGGAGGATATGAAAAGTCCTGACCTTAAGAAAGCATATTATAAAGAACATATCAGCACCGTAGACCTTCGTCTGGAAATGGCCGGTATCCGCCTGGCGGGTATTTTAAATAGCATTTTCGACGATAGCTACCAGCCACCTGCAAAGGGAGATGTAGTCAAAGAAGAAGTGCCCAAACCCGTCAAAATTGAGGAGGCCGGAAACCACATAGGCGAATACGCGACGGTATGCGCAAAGGTATACGGCCATAAGGATCTTGATGGACTTACGCTGGTAAACCTCGGCGCCGCCTTTCCAAATTCTCCAATGACCGTAGTCTTAAAAGGCGCGGCCTTGGCAACCTATAAAAAATTGGATGGCCGGGAGATTTGCGTCACCGGCAAGATCATAGACTACAAGGGCAAACCAGAGATCATTGTCACTGATCCTAAAAAACTTCAGCTATCTGCAGACAGATGACCGGATTTCACATCAAAACATCGAGTGCAATACACCAACCTACTTGAC
>CAINOM010000037.1 GCA_903851455.1 uncultured Bacteroidota bacterium
TCAATTAGATGTCTAAACGGTATAAATTGCTGAATACCAATTCAGTTCCCTGCGGTGTTTATACGTTCTTAACCATAATTGACCAGCTTATGAAAAAACTGTTCGCGTTACTCATCTTCCTGCCGTTGTTCTCAAATGCGCAGATCATCACCACATTTGCCGGAAGCTCGGTGACACTTTATGGAGGTGATGGAGGCCCTGCGACAGCAGGATTATTAAATTTTCCTTCGGATATGGCAGTAGACGCTTCGGGAAATATTTACATCGCTGACCAGGGCAACAACCGTGTTCGAAAGGTCAGCGCAGGCGGCACCATCACAACTATTGCTGGTGTAGGCTATCCCGGTAGCTCCGGTGATGGCGGTCCGGCTACAAATGCGCTGTGCACTCCATCCGGTATCGCTTTAGATGGCGCAGGGAATGTATACATTGCCGACAGAGCCAGCAATTGTGTTCGCAAAATAAATACGAGCGGTATTATTTCCAAGGTTGCCGGCAATGGCGCGGTTGGGTTTACCGGCGACGGTGTCGCGGCAACGGCTACGGCGTTATCTGCACCTTCAGCCGTGGCGGTAGATGGCGCAGGAAATATTTATATCGCCGATGCGAGCAACAGCCGTATCCGGAAAGTAAATACTAGTGGTATTATCACCACGGTCGCTGGAATGGGAGCATCAGCCTTTGGCGGAGACGGCGGGGCAGCTACCGATGCTGCGCTCCACAACCCTACCGGTATTGCACTCGACGCAGCAGGTAATATTTACATCGCAGACGAGCTCAATGCCCGTATACGCAAGATAAACACCTCTGGTATCATTTCTACCATTGCCGGCGACGGTACTTTTGGTTTTGGTGGAGATGGCGGCGCGGCCACGGCCGCAGAGTTTTACCAGCCATATGGCGTTGCTGTTGACGCATCCGGCAACGTATTTGTTGCTGATCAGGTCAACAACCGGCTCCGCAAAATAAATACTTCGGGCATTATTACCACTGTCGGCGGAAGTGCCGGCGGTGGTTTTACAGGCGATGCCGGACCGTCAACGGCCGCGCGCCTGAGCATGCCTTCAGCAGTTGCTGTAGATGCGACCGGCAATATTTTCATTGCTGATCAGAACAACAACCGCATACGCCGGATAAATCCGGCCGGTATGATTAACACGGTCGCTGGCAACGGCATTGCAGGACACGGAGACGGTGGCCCGGCAACAGCAGCGCAATTGTCCAATCCCAATGACGTAACCTTCGATGCAATTGGCAATGTGTATATCTGTGATGTAGCTGATAACGTTATTCGGAAGGTGAATCCGGCTGGTATCATTACCACTATAGCAGGAAATGGCATGTCTGGCTATACCGGCGATGGCGGGCCTGCCACAAATGCTTCCATGACTATGCCAGCGGGCATTGCAGTTGATAATTACGGAAACCTGTATATCTGCGATGACGGATTATTCATCCGGAAAGTAGACGCGTATGGAATAATTACTACGGTCGCTGGGGTCTCGGGTGCATCATCGAGCGGCGATGGAGGACCGGCAACCGATGCCGGCCTGAACGCCGCTCAGCGTATTGCCATTGATTTGGTTGGGAATCTGTATTTCTCTGACGGAAACCATAGTGTCCGGAAGATAAATACGGCAGGTATCATCAGTACCGTGGCAGGAGGCAGCCTTGCAGGATATAGCGGTGATGGAGGACCAGCTACCGCCGCCGGACTTAGTTGTTCCAGCGTAGCTGTTGATAACGCCGGCAACCTTTACATATCCGATATCGAGGATCAGCGCATAAGAAAGGTAGATGTCTCAGGCATTATTACAACTGTTGCAGGAAACGGAACCGCGGGTTATAGTGGCGACGGTGGACCGGCAACAGATGCTACGCTGAATGGACCGGGCGGTATCGCCGTTGATAATGCCGGCAATTTATATATCAGCGATGAGGATAATCAGGCAGTCCGCAAGGTGGATGCGGCAGGCATCATTACTACAATAACAGGAGACGGAACAGCAGGGTACAGCGGTGATGGCGGACCAGCAACTGCCGCCGAGATATGGGCGCCCGTTAGTGCCCGTCCAGATAATATGGGTCACCTCTACATAGCCGACTTTGGCAACAATGTAATAAGAAAAATAACCGGCCTTCCTGCAACACCATTTTATCTTGCATCGATCGCCGGACCAGACACAGTTTGCATCGGCGCATCATTAAGTTTCAGTGACTCGACCGCTTATGGTGCATGGAGTTCAGGATCGGCAGGAGTCGCAACAGTGGGTACCGATGGTACGGTAACCGGGGTCTCAGCCGGTGCAACAACTATTACTTACACGGACGGAGGCACCTACACAACAGCAACAATTAATGTGATCTCCTGCACTACCGAAGCGCAGTCAGTCTCTTCAGCGCAAAATAGAATAACACTCTATCCAAACCCGGCGACAACACAACTCACCATTGGGTCATCTGACCAAATTAAACAGGTCGTTATCAGCAACCTGCTCGGGCAGGTGGTTTTCAGCCATACCTGCTATACCCACCAGGCCGAGATAAATATTTCCAACCTTCCGGCAGGCGTGTATTTTGTGAAAACGAATGGTACTGATGTAAGAAAGTTTGTGAAAGAATAATCTTCATTTGAACATGGAAAGACGGCGCATCTATTGTGCTGTCTTTTCCTTTTTAGTCCACACTGTCTTTTTCCTAAATTGGTTTCCGGCGTGCGTAGATTAACAACAACTATGGCGCATGTAAAAGTTTCGATGTACATACAGAAAAACTTTGTAGCTTAGGAACACACAAACAGCAATATTTTGATAAAACGTGTGCTCAGCAGCATATACTATTTTTTGCCAGTACAGCTGGTGCTGCTGCACTTCCGTAAGTACCAGGTACTGCTCATCTTCTGGCTGATCCTTTTTCTTACGGTCACCGGCAATTTTGCATCTCACTTTGGCGCATCATCCTTGTTTCTCGCTCCCGAGTACCTGGGCCACATCAGTTTCGTGAGTATGATGCTGCTGGGCTGCGCTATGTGTGTATTCATTATGATGTGGCACATCACCACATTCATCATACACAGCAAGCGCATACCCTACATGGGCGCTACAAGGCATGCGTTCGTTGTGTACTGCTATAACAATTCCGTCATCCCCCTCTTCTTTCTAGACTTCTATACCACCACCACCATCCGCTTCCAGCTCACAGATGAGCATGCACCCATGAAGACGATCCTGCTGCTGCAATTAGGTTTTTACCTGGGTATGTGCCTTATCTTCTTCATTTCGTTCCTGTACTTCTTCCGGGTCAGCCGCGATTTTTTTAAGACCCTGCTCACCACCATCACCAATCCCTCCCGCATCCGCGAGATCATCCCCTACGACTCCCTCGATTATGAACTCGACATACTCCCAGCTAAGTCATACGTATCGGGAAAGCTGAAAATAGAAAGGAGTGCAGACCTGGAGCCTTATCATCCGCGTGTCATGAACACGGTATTGCGCAGGCATCACCGCAATGTGATCTTCGCTACCATTATTGCTTATGTACTCCTCCTGGTCATGGGTATTTTTATGGAGCGGCCATTGCTCAGGGTACCCGCCGGCGCTGGTTTCCTCTTGCTGTTTGCCATCATCATGGGTATAGTGGGCGCGTTCAAATACTTTATGAAAAGCTGGGAAGCCATCGGCTGGATCTTTTTTGTTGTGATCTTGTCTTTTATGGTAAAGATCCGGCTGTTCGACCTCCGCAGTATCGCCTACGGCCTCAACTACCACAACTCTGAAAAGCAACAGCCGGTTTACGACTACAGTCACCTGCAATCCAGCTTTACGCCAAAGCGGTATGCCGCCGATAAAATGACGGAAGAGAATCGCCTCAGCAAATGGAAGAGTAGGGTAAGCACAGATTCTGTAAAGCCCCCACTGGTTGTTGTTACCGTAAGCGGTGGTGGTACCCGCTCTGCCTACTGGACCTTCCGCACACTGCAGTATATCGATAGCGCCAGTAATGGCCGCCTGTTCAAAAACACAGTGCTCATCACCGGTGCATCAGGCGGTATGATAGGCGCCGCTTACTGGCGCAGCATTCATGATGCAGCACAGCAGGGAGTTTTAAAAGATCCATATTCCCCCAAGTACCAGGAGAACGTGGGCAAAGACCTGCTCAATGCCATCATCTTCTCATTTGCCAGTGTTGACCTTATATCACCCTTCAATAAGATAGACATCGCCGGCTACTCCTATACCCGCGACCGCGGCTACGCTATGGAGCAGGAGCTGGTGCGCAACACCAAGGGACTGCTGGATAAGAACATCGGTTACTTCCGGCCGCGAGAGGCAGATGGCAGCATACCTATGCTCATCATCAATGGTACTATCATTAATGATGGCAGGCGCCTGATGATGTCCGGTCAGCCGCTGGGGTACCTCACCCAGCCTGAGTACTCGCTGGCCAGCGCCACCCCGCCCATAGATGCGGTAGACTTCGCCGAGTTCTTCCCCAACCAGGACCCATACAATATGCGTATTACATCTGCCCTGCGCATGAACGCCACATTCCCTTATGTGTTGCCGGTAGTAAAATTGCCCAGCGTACCTCGTATGAATATTATGGATGCCGGACTAAGAGACAACTTCGGTTGCGACCTTGCCAACCGCTACCTGTATGTAATGCGCGACTGGCTAGCCGATAATACCAGCGAGGCGATATTCCTGGATATTCGCGATACCCGTGAGAACGAAGTAACCAGCAGTTCAGACCAGTCCCAGTCCCTGGCCAATATGGTTGCGGACCCGCTGTTTGTGATACAAAATAAATGGGAGGCTTTCCAGTCCTATTCGCAAGGCATGTATAAAGATCTTGCGCCGTACTACCTGGATGGTAAGCTGCGGTTCGTGACGCTGCAGTATGTACCTAAGAAAGCAAATAAAATAGCCGCGCTCAATTTTCATCTCACACAGCAGGAGAAAGACGATCTGTATCAATCTATAGGCGATGCCGGCAACCAGGCTGCTATAGATACGTTGGTCAAGATATTAACCTTGAACCCCTCCCGATAAAAATCGGGACCTTTGTTCCGGGCGGCGATGAATGGAAGAATGAGTAAAATTGTAAGATATTAAGTTTTTTCAAGTCGCCAATGGTTCATCTTTTCCCTTAACTATAAAATCCGTTAGTTAACTTTAAGCCGGTAA
>CAINOM010000038.1 GCA_903851455.1 uncultured Bacteroidota bacterium
CGGGCGTACACGCACCTCGGGTCGCTGACCCTCTATCGAAGAAAGAAGAGCTGTTTCCTCACCACATATGTAAGCGCCCTGCGCCTTTATCACTTTGAACTCATAAGAAAATCCGGAACCGAGGATATTCTCCCCGATGAAGCCTTTAGCCCTTATTTCATCAATTGCCTTTTCTGTTATTTCTATTGCTTCGGGATATTCACCACGTATGTATACCACACCGGTATTCGCACCAGCGATATAGCCTGCAATGATCATCCCCAGCAGCAAGGCATGCGGGCGCTCTTCAAGAACATACCGGTCGCTATAGGCACCCGGATCACCTTCATCTGCATTGCACACAATGAATTTCACATTACCCTTTGTGTTCTTACACGACTCCAGTTTGAAAGCGCTCAGAAAACCTGCACCACCACGTCCCCGGAGCCCCGATGTTTTCAGCTCCGCCAGCAACTTATCAGGGGTACTGTTCAGCGTAGCATTCAATGTTTTGTAAAAAGTATCGATACCGGGAAAATCGCAGGTAAGCACCGCTGTGCCAACCGATGCAACATTGTATTTGTCGATCGGAAGCCTCGCTCCTTTCTTTATCGCTGCAATTTCATTGATGTCGTTTCCGCTGTAGTTATGCCCCCCATAGTTGAACGAGCTATTCTCGTGGCAGCGACCCAGGCAGCACATCTCCCCTATTTCTTCCGCTTTGAATTCGCCGGCCAGCTTTGACTTTAGTTTGTCCTGTGTACCGGCGGTAAGGCAGGAACTGCCATTGCATACATATACCTTCTTGCCCTGGTTCTCCGGTCTCAGAAAATCGTAAAATGTAGCGGCGCCATATACATTCGCCTTCCCCATCAGGAATTCATCGGCCAGCTTTTCTATATCTTTCTTTGATACCGATCCTGTCTCTGTGGCGGCAATTCCCAGCTCCTCAAACAGATTTTCCCGGAGCCCTTTCCTGCCCGATAGTTCGCTTAGATTCTTAGACATAATAAGATTACCCCCTCAAACTGAGGAGACCTCTACAAATTTAACTAATATTATTGATATATCAGAGAGGGGCTCTACTACGGAAAAATATGTAAATTTGAGTACAACAATTGGTGTATGTCAGACACTCTGGACAAGAAACTACACGAAGCAATTAACCGGCTGAATGACAAACAAAAAAAAGCAGTTCTTGGCATCGTAAAAGTGTTCGCAGAAGAAGAAGAAATGCCTTCGGATCATTGGAAGTACGAACATTTTGTAGCCGAGATGGAGGACCGGTACCAGGAATATAATTCCGGAAACGCCAAATTGTTTTCTCTTGATGAGGCTACCAACAGAGCGAGAGAAGCTGTAAAAAAACTTAAGTCTAAGAAAGCAAGTTATGGCAAAACTAATCATAACCCGCTCCAGCGAATGGTTTAACAGGGCAAGAGGAATAAGGATACTTATCAACGATAAGGAAATGGGAAAGATGGCCAACGGCCAAAAACAGGAAGTAGAATTACCGGCAGGAAGCTATGTGTTAAGGGCAAAAATAGATTGGTGCGGGTCGAACAGGTTTTCATTCGATGTTTCAGGAAGTGAGACAAAAGAGGTGTCGCTGTCCAGCTTTGGTTATTCATGGAACTTTGTGCCAATCTCCCTGTTAGTTGTTGCCATAGTGTTCGTTCTTCAATTTGTGCTTAAAGTGGACTATGCGGGCTTTATTGGCCTACCTGTTTTGTTCATAATGATCTACTATTTCTCAATAGGCAGGAATAGTTATCTGGTGATAAAGGAAAGCAATCCCCTTTAGGCAAGGGGCTTTAACACACCTTATGCGGGTTCTAGAAATTACCATATTGGTTTTTGCCGCGTATGCAATACACGAATAATAATAATTTGCGTCAACTCGATATCTACGGTATAATGGATGAGATATTGAAAAACATCGGTGGTTGTGCACCTCACATTTTCATACCGTACGCTGCCAATAAAAGGAGTTATGGAAAGTGATGTGAATTTTAAGTGCAGGAACTCTAAGAACCGTGCTCCAAGATTTGGGCTCCTGCTATTTTCCCAGTCTATCGCCTGTTGAATGTCGCGCCGTGCATTGGTTGTAGTTATTACAGCAAAAGCCATGCAAACAATTACATTTTAAATTGTTTTCTAGCATCGTCCCAATTTACCAACTCAGTGCTGCCGTCTGAAATATTTTTTAGTTCCTCTTTGCCAAGTTTGATCTGCCAGTCAGGTATATTGACCGAGGAGGAATTTTCTTCTTCTTCGAACTCTTTGTACTTCTTTTTAAGCAGCATCCAATCTTCAATAGGGATCTGAATCTGGACAGCTGTAGTGTGACCGGATTTGTCAGAGATATATTGTAGATTCATCATTACACAAAGTTAATTAAAAAGTAAATAAGAATAATCTCCCGGGGGCTTTAACACACCTTATGCGGATTCTCAAAGTTATCGCTCTGGTCTTCGTGCGGAGGGGCATCAATGCATTTAAAGTCTTTTTCCAGTAGCAGGAA
>CAINOM010000039.1 GCA_903851455.1 uncultured Bacteroidota bacterium
AGAGATGTTTTGAGCATATGAAATACTGCAAATGATGATGGCAGCGGTAAGCAGCAATAGTTGTTTTCTCATAAAATATATATTTATAGGTGCGTGATATCCAAAGGTAAAATACTTTGGCCGGAAATAGAAGTACATCTTCCAAAAAAAATAGTCTTGCGATCAACAAGACTATTCCATTCAAGTAATAAAAGTCGATTAAAAGAACCTGAAGCCAACATATGCCTGGATGGTGCGATTCTTCCAGGAGCCGGAAACCTGGGTGAGGGCTTCGTTATTTACATTGGTAACGCCAAGTATGTATCGTACCCCCAGCATCAGGTGCACCGGCAGTTTTGCTTCGAGGCCTATTACGCCAGAGAACTCAGATTTGAAATACGTCTTAGGATCTACAGATGGACGGGGATTCGGATTGGCAGAAACCGATAGAATATCACTGAATTGCGGTCCAGCCTGAGCCCATAGACGATCTACGATGCGGTATTCAAATAAAAGAGGTATTTCGAGGTACAGGTTCTTGTAAGTGCCGTTTTGTGCTGCGTTATAGGTATAGGTATAATTTGAGGAGTTGAGCAATCCTTCCAGGCGCCCGCCGAATTTGCCTTTGCGTACACTGAGGAAAAGGCCACCGACAATGCCTGGCTTATATGCTTGCTGAATTGCAGCGGTATTAGTTGTGTGCAGTTCATTAAAGTTAGCGCCCAATTTAACACCGAAAGTGACTTTGGGTAGTGTTTTTTTAACTGCGGATACGCCTGGTAATTGTGCCTGTGAACTGAAAGAAATAAATAGCAATGATAGTGTGGCCAGTAAGAGTGTGCGTTTCATATGAGTGTGTATTTTTTTGCAAATGTAGCAACAAAAATTATGCCCTATCAATAGAACCGGTAAGAAAAGGTAGCCTGTATGCTATTGATGGTCCAGGCCAGGTATGACTTTGGGTATATGTTGTTGTTTACGTCTGTGAGACCATAAACATAGCGGGCGCCTATACGCAGTGCATGAGGCAGCTGCACCTCAAAGCCGCCAACGAGTGAGAACTCTGATTTGAAAAATACATTACTTTTACTATAGATCTTTGTGAACTCGCCGTTCTTATCCGATGAAGAAATGAGGCGCGAATACTGGGGGCCAAACAACAGGTATAGCTTCTTAAAAGCACGCTGCTCGAACATGGCGGGAATAGAAATGTAGATACCCCTGAACGCGCTTTTTGTTACGGTGTCGGTTCCGGCAGTGTGTGTGGCATAGTAGGCCGCGGGATTTTGAGAAGTATAACTGGCTGTGGAACCAAGCAGTTCCACTCTCACTCCGGAGCCACCAAAAAACCTTCTGAAATAACCACCACCGACAATACCCGGGTTGAAAGAGGGTGAAAAAGGCGATTGGCTCAACTCCTGGAAATTCAGGCCCAACTTGGCACCGATCTCGGTTTCTCCGTGGGGCCAGCGTCTAACAGGTCGATCGGTGTTTTTGCTGTTCTCGGGGGTGTTCCACTTCAACCTGATCTTTAAGCGTTTGCCGCCCAGTCGTTTTGAACGTTGTTCGCCGTCATAGCCTCCCCATGTTTCGTGGTCGCGGACAACTCTTTTTTCCCTTTTCCCGCCGTCTGCACTGCCATCACCACGCTCCTGTGCCCGAGTGGCAACAGAAAGCGTCAATAAAAACAGTAACGTCACCAAAAAACCTATTTTGCCCATAATTGTCGCATTGCAGTGGAGTTAGCGCTACCTACACTGATTTGTACAAATTTATCGTAAATATATAGCATGCAAAAGTTTTGAAGACATAAATTTCAACAACACGGAAGAAAATGTCCTTGACCAATCAGGAACGATGGCAAAATAACTTCCAGCATCTTCCTCGTTCTTTTTCGTTTTTATTCGTTGTAAAAGTCTTTAAATAATTCATTATTCGCAGATAGAGCTTCGCTCGTACCCTTGTGGGTATGCCTTATAAAAAAGAAAAATAACTTCGCAATATCGCGAAATTTACTCTGTCATCGTTCCTTAATTTTTATATTTACACGATGCCCGTTGAAGACAATATTAAAGTAAGCCCATCATTGAAACTCGCTGCCATACTTACGCCAATCGTATTGTTGGTGTTGTTGGCAATGGCGGTCCTGTTTTTCAAAGAGCGGATGCTTTATATTGATTCCCCTCACGTATTGTTCCGCATCATGAATGACGGGCATTTTCATATTGAGGAGCATCGCTACGGGTCTTTTATCTCCCAGATGTTTCCATGGGTAGGCGTGCATCTTCACATGCCGCTAAGTGGGTTGATGATCCTTTATTCAACCGGCTTTTATTTGTTTTACCTGGCCGTAGCGCTGATCATCGTTTATAAATTTAAAAATTACGGTTTGGCGGTATTGCTGGGCCTGTATTTTACATTATTTGTAAGCAGTACTTACTATTGGCCAAATAATGAGGTACACCAGGGTATTACGTGGCTGTTGCTGGCGTTTGCTGTGAGTTTTTCGGACCCCGTCACAAGGCTGCCTCTATTTGTGCGGCTTTTGCTGTTTGCAGGGTTGTTTTTCTTCGCATTGTGGACGCATCCACTGGTGATGCTGGCAGCGGTGTATCTGTGGTTTTTTTACGCGCTGCAAAAAGGCATGCCCGCTGCTTTCCGGGGGCAAACGTTGCTTTTTTCGGTTGTCCTCGTTGTGCTGGCATATGTCAAGTTTTACCAGGGTATGCATCATGGTTATGACAGCGGCAAGATAGAGACACTCACAGCGTTTGACACACACCGACTACGGCACATTTTTTCGTCGCCACAGTTCCATTTTTTTATTAGAGGTTGCGTTGGTCAGTACCTCTTGTTTTCCGTTGTATTCGTTGCGGGGCTTCTAGGGTTGTTGCTGGAAAAGAAGTACCTGCTGTTTACATGGACCATTTTATTTGCCATGGGCTACGTCTTTCTAATTTCTGTGACTTATTGGTATGCGACTTCA
>CAINOM010000040.1 GCA_903851455.1 uncultured Bacteroidota bacterium
CATCGGTGATCGTTATCTCAGCGCTGGTAATAGACTGACTGCCCCATAATATGTTCAGCTCACGGCTCGCCGGATTGGGATATAATGTTAAGCCCTTGATGGTCGCCAATGGCGCGACACCCGTATTGTTAACACTTATGCTCACCGAGTTAAAAGACGTATAGCCACCGCAAAGGCCGCTGCTCACTACCCTGCACGATACTGAATCGTGATCACTGAAACTACTGAAGTAGACGGAAGAAGTAGCCCCCGGTACAACAATTCCATTCACCAGCCATTCATAAACCGGCGATGTACCGCCATCGAGTACGTTGGCTGTAAGTGTATCAACCTGGGCATGAGATACAGTAAAACCAGGATCAGCAGTTATGTTTACGACAGGTAATACAGGAGGTTCTGCAATAACCGTTATTGATTGTAATGCGGAGTCAGGCACTGCGCAGGCCGCACTGCTCATCATTTTTACTGTCACGATATCCCCGTTTGTAGGGAAATATGTGTGATAAGCCCCACTGCCGGCATCCACCCCATTGACCGTCCATTGATAAACAGGAACCGCACCACCGCCGGTTCCCGCGGCTGCAAACGTAGTCATAGTTCCTTCACAAAGAGTATCCGTCGGCGTAACACCTACTCCCGGAACAACTATAGGGTGAACGTTCTCCGAATAAATGGCAACGTCGGTACCGCAGGCATTTGTTACGGTATAAGAAATGACGGCGGAACCAGCCACCATACCTGTTACATCACCCGTACTCCCAACGGATGCTATGGCCGGGCTTCCGGATACCCAGGCGCCGCCACCGGCCGTGCTGGTCAGTGATATGGTCGCTCCTGCGCACAGCATGGTGTCACCACTTATGAAGCCTGCACTTGGCAACGGGTTTACAGTTACCGCGTAAGTTGCTATATTGGAGCCGCAATCATTGGTTACGATGTAAGAGATCGTTGCAACACCTGCCACAATCCCGGTCACATCACCAGCAGTGCCGATAGTGGCAATGCCAGGACTTGCCGAACTCCATGCGCCGCCTGAGGCTGTGCTGGCAAGTGAAACAGATGTATCGGCACAAACAGTGCCCGGACCGCTTATGATCCCGGCATCGGGCGTTGCGTTTATCGTCTGCTCAAAGGTCGCAATATCTGTACCGCAACTGTTGGTTACAGAATAAGAAATAACTACGCTACCGCCTGCCACGCCTGTTACCAGACCATCACTGTTTACTGTTGCTACCCCTGCACTTCCTGAAGTCCATAGTCCGCCACTGGCCGTACTGCTCAACGGTACAGACGCGCCCGTGCACAACGTGGCGGCGCCGCTTATACTTCCGGCGGCGGGTAGCGGGGCTACAGAAACTGTGGTCGCAATCATTCCAGTGCCGCAGCCGTTGGTTACCGTATATGAAATCATAGCTGTTCCGGTGCTGACCGCAGTAACAGAGCCAGAACTGCTCACTGTGGCAATGCCTGTTGCGTCACTGTTCCAGGTGCCCGTTGTTACTGTATCTGACAAAAGAGATGTGCCGCTTCCACAAATGGTCAGCGCACCCATTATCGGGCCGGGTGTTGGAATTACATTTACCGCAACAACGCTGATTGCAGATTTGGTCGCACAGCTATTAGAAACAGTATAACTCACCGTGTCCAGTCCGGCAAATGCGCCGGTCACAACACCCCCGCTTACTGTTGCATTTGCATTGGTCACATTCCATATACCGCCTGTTGACGTATTGATCAGCGTATCATAAGCGCCTGCGCATACACTGTTATTCCCGGCAATGGGGGCTATGCCAATGGTGTTCTGCACAAGGTTGGTCATAACTACGGGGTTGTCATCAAAATAAATGCCCGCCTGGTTTCCCACCATTTCACCATCCGCAAGACCGGATTTAGCGTTAATACTGAAGATCACCATACCATCTGAATTGCTGTGGTGCGAAGTATCCAGCAGATTAATATTTGGGAAATCGAATTTCACTATGTTGTGGCCACTGTATGTCAGCATGGTCGTATTCATGGTTGCTGATGCAGATATTATCGCAAAACTGTTCAGATCCAGGTCATCAGAAAGTGTATCAAGAACATAAATATTGTGGGCGGTATCATTGCCTGTATTTTCAAAATTGATCTTGTATTGCAGCGGTGTACACGGCAATACGTACCCTTGCGGCGCAACTTCCAGGTCATTAGGATCCCAGGAGCTCTTCACTGTATCGCACTTAGTGATGGTATTGTTGTCGGGGTTGGCGTCTCCAATAGTGGGACTTACACTTATCGTGGAGTGCACGGTATCACCAGGTACCAGCCACCCCAGTGAATAGGAGCGTGCTAACCATACCGTGATGAGGCTGCTGGAACCAGCCGACAAAGAGCTTAGGTCCCATGTGATCGTATTACCGGCGATGCTGGTAGGCGCCGGGCTGGCACTGCTGAAGCTATACTTGGCATCAAAGATCATGGTAACGACCGGCGCAACAGATGTACAGAACGAATTACTCACCTGTATGTTCGTCATCTGTGAGTGCCGGCCTGTAGATGCCGCTGATGAAGAAGTAACACTAAGGTCAAACGAAGTGGTAGTTCCGGAACAATTAAGTCCCATAAATTTCGGTGCATAAGTCGAAAGAGAGGTCACCGTATCATACACAACGGCAGCGCAGGTTCCTGTCATTCCGCCCGGCAGCGAAAGAACCTTGAACCCATATATAGTGCCTGCCGGACCAAGAGCTTTGTAATACAGGCCGCTGGTGGCATTGAGGGTATCTATTGCTATGCCATTTGAATCCACCTCTACTGAAGTCGCCAACGTATTGTATACTTCCCATGCGTCAAATGTGCAATTTGCATTTGCATCATAATAGAATTTCAGCGGCAGAATGTGGCAGTTTAAATATTCATAACTGAAGGTTACGGAATCTAAAGCTGTTGTGCCCATATACAGCACCTGCTTCACAAAATAGGTACCGGCAGAAACATAGGAATGATACACATCGGCATGACAAAGACCCGTGGCTGTCAGGGTTACATTGGTAGACCCACCATCACCAAAATACGTGGTCACATTATAAGCAGATGAGAGCCCGCATGTACTGATGTAGAAATGTGCAGCAGTGCAGGAGGTATCCGGGACACTGACTATATAATGTGCACCGATAACATTATTGACATTTATATAAGCCGGTAATGAATTAGCCGACTGCCCACTGCTAAGACAAGTAGTTGTGCACCGATAGTATTGCGATGTTGCAGCGTTGAAAGAATAACTCGCGGATGTTGCGCCGCCCAGGTCTGTCCAGGTAGCGCTATCATTTGAGGTCTGCCATTGGTAGCCGAACGCAGAAGATATCGCAACCCCGGTAAGGCTTACGGTACCCGCATTACCATAGCACAGTGCGGCGTCGCTAGTCGTTGCACTGCCCCCTGCAGGTGTGCCCGAGCAGGTGCATATGAGCACTGTAACGGTAGCAGTATTGGCGCATCCGGTTGGTATCGTATAGCTGATCGTTGTCGTGCCTGCGGTGCCGGCTGTGATAACGCCCGAGATCGACCCAATTGATGCTACCCCGGAACTGCTACTGGTCCATATACCGCCCGGCAAAGCATCACTTAGATTGGTCGTAGACCCTGCACACAGGCTCGTAGTACCAACTATTCCAGGAGGCACTGCATTGGCCGTAACAACTGCTGTCACTATACATCCGGCGGGCGTTGTGTAGGTTATCACAGCAGTGCCGGCCGTACCGCTCGTCACAACGCCGGTCGCGGACACTGTTACCATGGTGCTACTCCACACACCGCCGGGAGATACATCGCTGAGTGTTGTTGAGGTGCCTGCGCAAAAACTTAGGGTGCCGAATATCGCACCGGGTAACGGATTAACTGTTACCACTACGGTATTGAAACATCCTGTTCCGAGTGTGTAGCTAATTATTGCTGTGCCGGCAGAAATGCCGGAAAAAAGACCCGTGGCGCTTACCGAAACTATAGCGACATTGCTGCTGGTCCAGTTTCCCCCTGGCACGGGATCACTCAATGCGCTTCCTGAGCCTACACAGACCGACAATATCCCACTGATCGGAGCAGGGGCAGGATTAATTGTTACTGTCGCCAGCGCCATGCAACCGGCCGATGCGGCATAAGTGATAACCGTCACGCCGGAAGAAATACCCGTTACCGAACCCGTGCTGGATACCACGGCTACTCCGGGGTTGCTGCTACTCCACGTTCCGCCCGGTGATAAATCAGATAGCTGATCCGGTACGCCATCGCAAAGACTTATAGGACCCAATATCGGGGAAAGTGTATTGACGGTCACGACCCTCGTCGCATAGCAACCCGATGGCAACGAATAAGTGATAATGGTGGTTCCGGTCGCGATGCCCGCAACTACCCCACTCACGTCTATCGTGCCTACAGCAGTATTGCTGCTGCTCCACGTTCCGCCTGGCGTAGGGTCGGTAAGGTTGGTCGTTGTTCCGGCACAAATACCACTGATCCCGGTAATAGACGACGAGCCGGGATTTACAGTGAGGACCTTGGTTGTATAACAGCCAGAGGAAATTGTATAACTAATTGTTGCTGTTCCCGTAGTTCCCGCGATTATAATAATATATCCTGTAGAACTATCTACCAAGGCGATAGCTAAATTGTTGGACGTCCAAATTCCACCAACTGTCGCATCAGTGAGTAGAGTTGTATTTCCGGGGCAAACGGATAATGTACCGTTTATTGGGGTCGGCATTGGATTGATAGTTAGCACCGCTGTCGTGACGCAACCTGTTGGTAAGGTATAGGTGACGACTGAGGTTGCAGGAGCTCCAATACCGGTCACTACACCGGTTGGCGAAATTATCGCAACTGCGGGATTGCTGGTGACCCACGAACCAGGTGAGTATAGATCGCTTAGCTGGGTGGTGCCCCCCACGCATACCTGCAGATTTCCGTTTATTGCCGGCGGATCTGGATTTACCGTCACTACCGCGGTTGAATAGCATCCTGTACCAAGTGTATAGGTAATTGTAGCCGTTCCGGATGCCCCAACGCCCGTCACGAGACCAGTACTGTTTACAATAGCCATAGCGGGATTACTGGTGCTCCAACCTCCGCCCGAAGGGCCATCTGTCAACGGTGTTGACAGACCGCTACACATCACCAGCGTGCCGAGAATTGCTGAAGGAGGAGGGTTTATGGTCGCCATCGCAGTTGTAAAACATCCGGTGGGCAGCGTATAGCTTACTATAGCAGTGCCGGGATAAAAACCTGCAAGTATTCCGCTGCCGGCAGCTACGGTAGCTATACCAGGAGCGCTGCTGCTCCATGTCCCCCCTGCAGTTGCATCCGTCAGGCTCGATGTATTTCCAAGGCAAACATTTAAGCTCCCGCTGATGGCCGCCGGAAGCGGATTCACAGTAACATTTATCGTCGAATAATCAATACCCAACGTGTACGTGATCGTAGCTGTTACAGGCACCGGTATTCCAGTCATTACACCCGTCACCACTCCCGTACTACTAACTGTAGCCATGGCAACTGCGCTGCTGCTCCAGGTACCGCCAGGCACGCCATTAGATAGCGCGGTGTACGATCCCTGGCAAACCGATGGATTTCCGGTTATGGAAGGTAAAATAGCAAACGACGAAAAAGTGCATAGCACTGCCAGTAGAGAGAGGTACAGGTGTTTCATAAAATGTGTGCGCTTTTAGGGGAACATTGCTTTCAGTAGCAAAAACCATACCACAATTTACGATAAAGTGTATATCTAAGAAAGAAGTCTACAAAAAAAGAAGAATATTTTTCCCGGCAGCACATGAAAAAGCCCAACAGCGTTTGTTGGGCTTTTATTGTTTCCTGAAAAATACTTTGCAACGGGCATTTTCAAATTTTCAAATCTGCACATTCAAATTACTGCTCCATCTTATCCATCCAGTGCACTTCCGGCGCTTTCTTATCCGGCATACGGTCCAGTATGTAACGGATAATAAGATAACCACCAAGACCGAAAAGCTCTACCGTGATCAGATGCAATGGATTTGCCGCAAATGCCTGTATGAGCTGCTGCGCCACAGCTTGTCTTGTCTTATAGTCGGCGCCGTTCAGCTGATCGAATTTTACTACGTCGCGGCAGAAGAACACCACCACGAAAATGTATCCGGCAAAATAAGTCAGCAGGAAAGCTACCGCCGTGATAAACGCCCATGCTGTTGCATTTTGCGCTTTCAGTTTCGCCCTTACACTGTTCTTGTAGGCCAGGTACACCAGTAAAATAAGATCAAATATCATCCACCTCTTTTTTAAAAATAACACGCTGCTCAAATACGGAGCAATCGGGCCATTAACTATATTGATTTCATGAACTCAGTAACACTCTCCATCACATGATTTATCTGCTCATCGTTCAGGCCGTGGTGACACGCCAGCAGCATACCGCCGCGCATTACCTTGTCCGACTCCGGATAACCATTCTTAGCTACTTTGCTTGGCACATGCTTAAAGCCTGGCTGGCGCAAAATGTTGCCCGTAAATACGGTGCGCGTCTGTATGTTCCTCTTCTCCAGGAATATCTGCAGGTCGCGGCGTATAAATGGCGCACTCTCACGAATGGTGGAAGCATAAGCCAGCCAGCCGGTACGTGAGTTTGGCAATTGCTTCGGCAGTATAAAAAATTCTTCATACTGCTTGAAGAACTCAAGCATACGGTTATAATTGGCCGTGCGCGTATCTATGTTCTTATTCAGCTTATCAAGCTGCACAAGACCAAATGCTGCACCCAGCTCAGATGGCTCGATATTGTATCCCGGCTCCTCAAACACGAACTTCGCATCATAAGGTATACCGTCTATTTCCACATTAAAGCGGTTCTCTATTTTTTCGCTTTCTACAAACAGCGAAGAACTGCGGCCCCAGCTGCGCAACAGGCGGCCACGGTCATACAGCGCTTCTGTATTCACACACAGCATACCGCCGTTACCGGCGCAGTTGATGATGTGCGAACCGTAGAAACTCGTGGTGCTCATATCCGTATAGCGCCCGCTCGATGCACCGTCTATCTCCGCACCGATAGTATCTGCAGAGTCTTCCAGTACGAAGAGGTTATGCTTGTCTGCAATTTCGCGCAGTTGCTTCCAGTCGGGCAGATTACCCATCAGGTTGGGTATGATCATCGCCTTTGTTTTTGGCGTTATCATTTCCTCCACCTTGTTGGCGTCTATGTTATAAGTTCCTTCCTCCACATCTACAAAAGCCGGTATCCAGCCTTTCTTTACCTGTGGGGCCACTGTTGTAGAGAACGTAAGCGCCGGGGTGATGATCTCACTGCCTGCCTCATAGTTCATCAGGTCGGCAGCAAGGTACAGGGCCGATGAGCCGCTGTTCACACCTATACCATACTTTTTCTTGTACAATTCCGCAACGCGGCTTTCCATTTCACGGACATTCTTGCCCATTTGTGTCGATGTGCGCAATACCTTCACCACCGCTTCTACCTCTTCTTCACCATGCACTGTTCTGCCGTAAGGCACATGTATATAATCTGTTTGTACCATTTAGATTGATGAGATTTAGGCTGCGAATATAGGAGTTTGGAGCCAATTTATTACGTTAAATAAGGTTAGCGAGGTGTTTTTGGGACCTATATAAGCCGGACAATGCGTCCCCGTAAGCCCAATTGCGACTGTCATCCTGCCCCCCCCCGCCGAAGGGTGACTGGCTGAAATTCAGACTCAGTTAAATCAGGAACGCCAGCTCCTTCGCATCCTATAATCTTCCATCCTGCCTGCCGGCACGTATTGAAAATCCTAGTCCAGCTTCTCAAATTCCACCACCTTCACCCCACCCTCGCCACTTAGGGTTATGTAGTATATACCGGCAGGCAGGCTGCTTATGTTTACTTTGGTGCTCTGCGCATTAAGTGTACGTGCGAGTACCAGCTGACCCAGTACGTTTGTAAATGTTGCGGCACTAAATTGAGTATTGTCCGCACTGATCGTTACTTCATTATTCGCCGGGTTTGGATAAACAGAAACTTTTGACAAAGACGGGGCAAGGGCTGCCTGGGTGCTTGGAAGCCCAATAATATTTTCAACGGTATTTGTCATTACCACCGGGTTATCGTCAAAATAGATACCGGCACGATTGAAGATGGTAGTGCCATTCGGTAGACCGGTTTTCGTGTTTATAGTAAAGACCACCATACCGTCGCAAAGGTTGTGATGACTGCTATCCAGCAGGTTTATGTGTGGGAAGTCGAACTTAAGAATATTCTGTCCGTTAAGATGCGTTACTGATGTAGTAACATAGTTGGTTGCTGCAACAAATTTTAGCGATTTTACATCTACATTATCAGAGAGTGTGTCATACACACTTATATTAAAAGCAGTATCATTACCGGTATTCTCAAAGCCTATAGTGTACTGCAGTCGTGTGCCTGTAGTAATTGTGCCTTCGGGCGACGAACATTTCATTTGGGTCAGTAGCACTCCTGCATGTATCTACAATTACTATGTAGTTACAATGTTCCCGCAGGAAAAAACCAAGTAACTGTGTTGCCCACAACAGATAGCGGAGCGGGAATAGCGCTTGCAAAATTATATTTTGGGCTAAAGTGCATGGTTACTGTTTCGTCCTGTGCGAAACAGGAAAGATTATCAACTATTATCAACATTTGGGCGTGATGGTGATAACAAACCGACGCTGCATATACGGCAAGATCGAAACCTGAAGCGCCGCAATTGTTGCCTGTGTAATTAACGAAGTGCTGGCCTGACATAAGTGTTGTATCATAATTTATTCCCGATGAAGGAGCAGTTGTTATTAGTCCTGAGGTAGTTAGTTCCCTAAAGCCATAAATCGTTCCTGCCATGGTATTCGCCCAATTATTATTGTTATAAACAAAGGCTCCGGATGAAGTAATCGGATCTATTACAATCCCGTTCGAATCAACTTCGAATTGTACGGGTATATTTAAAAGTATATCAGTTCCCACAACGAAATGGCCAGCGTTTAAGCTGGTTACGGCCCATCACACGAGGCCACTCATCTTTGAGCATCAACTGCTTCACACCCCTACATCCGATTTGATCATCTGTAGCGTAAGGCTCACGATTGGCGGGTATACGAGCTTGTATATCTCCCTTTTGTTTTCAGAAACATCTGTTTCCTCAATGGCGATAATAAAGATGACCGCCTGGGGTATATCAAGTACCGTGCATACTTTTTCGATCGTTTTCTGGGTCGGCCTTTTGACGTTGTTTTCTATTTGCGATAGTGCGGCCTGGGATAGGTCACATTGTCTGCTAAGTTCTTTCTGGGATACGCCCATATGTTGCCTGATAGATTTAATGGCGGATCCGATTTTCATAGAAATGTTTGGGTCTGTCTATTTGACGATAAAAAGCACCCAAATGTTAGTTTTTTACCAAATATTCTAAAGCGGTATACGCATATTATTGTTACTGAGCAAGATAGTGTGCGGACACGATTAACAGCAGGGAGAATACCGTCAGGCAATGGTTTTGGGGATATAGCCTCACGAATCTACTGCGGCGCAACTTCCTTATTTACCCGGAGTTAATAGAAGATGAAAGAATATAACTTCACGCGCAAATTGACCATGTGGGCAAGTATCCTTATTCGCTAATTCACCTTAAAATCCTGGTTAGAAACCGGCGGGCTATCGGGTATCCTGATCACATTAAATTCATGATTGGTAGCCCGGTGGCAGTTGTTGCAGGTATTGGTCAGCAGCGCAAAACTGCCTTTGAATAGTTGGGAGTTCTTTTGTCGTATGGCATTGTTCATGCTATCGATAGCCGGCTCTATCATGGGTAGAGACTTTATCTCGGTTCGGTCCTTGCAGTATTCATTGATATCGTCAAGCGCCTCCTTGATTTCGCCGATCTCAAAGTCGGCCAGCTTCCAGTTTTGTGCCTCGCCAGCAAACCAGAGTTTCGCATGGTGCATCTGTATGCCTAGCATGAATTCACCCAGTCCTGGTTTGTAAGTCTTATCCAGCCTGCTTTGCAAGCTATCAATTTTTGATTGCAGTTGCATGGTATTATCCCCCTTTTGTCCGCAGGCGGCAAGCAAACAGAAAGCAACAAACAATATAGCGAGTCTCATACGGCGTGGTTTTCTAACGCATAAAAGTATTTGTTTTTGAACCAATATA
>CAINOM010000041.1 GCA_903851455.1 uncultured Bacteroidota bacterium
AAACTCCTTCACCTTCTGGATAAATATAAGGTTCGCGAACGTGATGATTATTACGCCGACGTTATATATAAGGATAAGGGTTACGGAATTCTTCAGATTTTTCAAATCCGATATAACACTGGAAAGACAGTGAAATATCAGCAACCCGCAAATCACCTCGGCCTGGAAAAATTGCGAAAAAACAAGGTAAAGTACTAAAAAGAAAATGTGTCTTGCCACTAATTGCTATTTGAATTTCGTCTGGCATTTAACCTGTAATACCGCCAAAAACATAAAATTAGGCCTTTTAGCGTTAATACCAATATCGCAGAAAAACGTTTGAATGGCCTTCTCGGTATATCTGTTACCTTCAGCGGCGCTCCCTTCCCCATCCGCGCGCCAATGTGTATTATTTTCTATTGTTTAGCTCGTCCAGAAACTTGTTGTAATCAGGATCAAGCGGGCAGTGAACATTATCACAGGCTGCTTTATATTTCAAATATTCTTCTCTTGCCTTTTCGTCCCGGTTAGACTTATGGTAGCACTGCCCGGTAGATAGGTAAAAGGGGATATACCTTGTATTCCCGCTGCTCAGGCAAACATTGTAATACCTGACCGCTTCGTCGTAATCGCCGTTAAGCTCATAAAAATAGGCGAGGTCGCCGTTCCATAAATACCAGTTTACGTTTTTCTCATTGATCAACTCAATAGCGGAAGCCATTTCACGAATACCCTCTTTTCTGTTCTTATCCCAATCAGCCTGTGCCTGCATTTTCCCGTGCCAGAAGATCGCATCCGGATATTTGTCATCTATTTTCAATACCTGCTCAAGATATTCACGTGCATGGTCATAATCTTTCATGCCGCAATAACTGGCTGCCAGGTAGCAAATTGCCTCTTTATAGTCTGGCTTTTGAACTATTGCTGACAGGAACGAGTCCGCGGCCTCATGGAATAAATTTTTCTTGAATAAATTCATAGCCTTGCAATAACTCGCCTCTCCAGCTATTGCCTTCACTGCCGGATCAGCTTTGTACTCTGCCCGGTTAATACAGTTCACTAAGCTGGCATAAGCACTATCGTAGTATGCAGCCGTATTCTTTGCTTCATAATATTTCCCCTGCTCGCGGTATGCATCGACATTCCCGGGATCAAACTTTATCGCAAGAGCAAAATTATATTTTGCCTTAGCATCATTGTTCAGCTGCGCATAACATTTAGCCAGGCCCAGATACATATCGGAATATACGTGGCCACTAGCCAGGGCATTGTTATACCCCGCCACAGCCTGCTCATACAACCCCTTTATATAAGCCTGCTCCATTTCTCTTTTTATTCCGATCTCGGCATTCAGATGATTGATAATATGATCAATGTCTTTATCAGAAAAATAAATCCCTTTGGCGAGCTCATAGTACTTTTTTGCTTCCTCATATTTATTATTATGATCGAGTTCCTGGGCCTTTATTTTCAGCACATTGTACAAGAAACTGTCATACTCCATCGTCAGGCTTTTGATATGGCCTTTCAATATATTGATCTGAACATCGGCATCTTTTGAAATATTGCCGGCGCCTGCTTCACGGGCATCTGCCAGGTAGCGGTAGGCATCAGCATACTTGTTCTCAGCTGTTGCCTGTATCCCCTTCCAAAGTACAGACTGATAATACAGATCGTCCTTCTTTTCGGCGATGAGCGGCTGCGTATCGCCGCCGGTCGCATCAATCGGATAGTCGTGGCTGCCGTCATCCGTAAGACTGTTACTGCTTTCCGACTTGACAAGACTGATATATCCCTGCCACTGATCTCCATCTCCCTTCTTCTTAAACCAAATCTCCAGGTATCTGTATTGCCGTTTATAGCTTTGCCTGCTCATACTTTTCCCTTTGAACAGCTCACTATAATGCACTTTCAGATAAGGCACTTTAGAATCAGATTTCATTATGTGCGAAAACGATTTAATAGTGAATTCTATGGAATTTTCATCACTATTCTGATATGCCTGGTTGAAAGCCTTAAGATACTGTTCAATTGAGTAGGTACTGGTAGCAGCGGCGCCGGGATCGGTATCGTCATCAATATTTACCTTGCTGCTCATGAACATATTGCCAGGCTGTTCAAATTTATTGGCAATACTGCGCGCTCTTTCATCTTCAGAGTTGGAAGGGTCTGCGAGAAAATTCAGCAGAACATTAAATTCATCAAGAATATTGCGCGCACTTACATAAATATTGGTTGTATCCCTTACGGTAAGCGCTTTTTGAGCATGCGCATTTATGGAAATCGACAGGCAAAGCACAATAACAACTCCACCCTTCATAAACGATCTACCGGAAATCATATAAAAATAAATTTGCGGCTACCTGTGTAGCAATTGTCTCTTTAATACTAACTTTTCATTTTCGGGTGCTCTGCGCACATCATTTATCAACCAGCCGCTATTCATACCGCTCCGTTCGAAATCCTCTACAACGAAAATCCAGTTCGGCAACTGATAAAAATGAAACCGGGCATCCTTTACATACTTGAAATCAAGTTTGTTTTGCAGCACCAGATTAAGCAATGCTTTTGCCTTGTCCGTAGCCAGCAACTCGGGTTTGAAATAGTCCAGCATGTACTTTTTATCCGTGAATACATTATGAAGGTCCACAAAGTTTGTACCAGAATTCGAGGTAGCCATAAATTTGGGTGCGTCCCTTACTTTATAGCCATCGGCCTCTTTCAGTACGGTTGATGCGCTGCTAAAAGCCGGGCTTTCTCCTATCCCGGCTATCATCCATTTAGCACCGTTGTTTTTCTCCACTTGTATTTGCAGGATGAGCGTGATCTCTAATTGTTTCTTATTGTAGGTGAAAATACAATTCGCCTCAGCGTACCAGTTGGTATCTGTAAATGAAAGACGGGGCGGATGCAACGAGTCTGACGCATCGCGAAAAAAATCTTCCAAATAGGCATTCTTGCTCCAGGCCGGATTATCAAGGTTAAAAAGAGATATCAGGATCTGCTTGTGAGAAAGATCATAAGTCCGGTTTTCTTTTTTGTATTCTCTGCGGATGAACGACGTTTTTTCATCGTTAAATCGCTCAATGAACTCATCGATCACCTTTACCTCCCTCAAAAAATATTCATCCTTCAGCTTGTCATCAGTAGAAAAAAACTGGGCAGAACAGCGTGAGTGACACATGAGCACGGTCAGTAACAAAATCCCTATAACTTTTCCCATCTTCCTGTTTTTATGCTGAATGATAATAGTATTAAGGTACAGAAACAGCCGCAAACGATAAAAAGATCGCAACAGGCGCTTACTTCATGGTTTCCGATACCGACATATTGCCCAGGAATACATCGAATGCCATGTGCTCTTTTCCGTCTTCGTACGAGTGATACACCTTGACCGTATAAGATATTTTTTTCTTTGCAACGTCCTTGTAGACATAACTGCCTTCCGTTCCGCTTCTTGCTACGAAGACCTCTTCAATGGCCACTATACCTTGCCAGGTCCCATCAGGCTGTGGCACAAGGTTACTGATATATATACCCTGTCGCCATTGTATGTCTACATGGTCAAACTTAAGTTGGGACATTTTGGTCAGGTACTTCTTTATCTTGATCGCATCATGGGTGTTTACCTTTTTGCTGCTCACCTCCACTGTCCTCGATGTATCATTGTTAAACAGCTCCATACCAAAATCGATCCACTTCTTATCGTTGCCGGTCTTACTGCACAGTGCCACCAGGGTCTTCCTTAACAGATTTGTTTTGAATTCGATCTGTTTCTCCAACTCTGTACGTGGTATCCGGTTTCCCCCTAGATTGATAAATTGGTCATCATTGCTGATAATGACCTCGTCATCAGTTTTTGATTGTTGATTTATGGGAACAGGCCTGGAGATTCCCGATGTTGGTGGATTTTTGTCTGCCGAAGCTCTTGCCTCGGTTGATTTCAGATAGTCTATCCTTGCCTGTATAAGCTCTGTGGTATGAAGATCGTGGTAATGCTCAAATTCCTCCGGCCTACTGATAAAAATTAATATAAAACGATGGTTCCGCGCATTTTTTCCTGTTCCTTCGGTAACAGCAATTTCACACGGCGAAATAGGCTTGCTGACCTTGGGTTTAATAATTAGTTTGTCGCCATCAAAAGGAAAGTCGTAATTCTGAGCGCCACAGAGAATTTTGACATCTTTTATTTCGTCCGGGAAACTGATAGAAGAAAACGCATCTGCAGAAACCTTTATTGTATCTCCATCAATATTCAGAACTTGTGAAAATGCGAATAATGGCATTGATAAAAGGCACACCAGCAAAAAGACACATATCTTTTTCATTATTCAGTGAAATTAACGAGCCGTAAATTTAATAAAACATGGCGGAATTTTACGGCTAAAAAAATATTTGACAATTCATTACCAATAGCGTCATAAACGATTAAAAAATAAGAGAAGGTAATACTGTATCTCAAATAAATTTGAGTTGCAAAACAAACCACCTTCTCTTAATGTCAAATATAAATCTGTTTTCACAAATAATATCTAGGTTAGACCGTTCGCAGTTTTCGAAACTGGTTAAAGAACGGGAAACGGACAAACATCAAAAGGGTTATAATAGCTGGACTCATTTAGTTGCTATGTTATTT
>CAINOM010000042.1 GCA_903851455.1 uncultured Bacteroidota bacterium
AGGTGAACGTAGACGGCAACGTATTTACGGGTACGGCAGATATGCCGGGTATGGCAGTAGAAATAGTGAAGTAGCCAATTCTTCTTATACCGTATACGAGAATCGCCCGCAAAAAAATTTGCGGGCGATCTCATTTTCTATCAATAACTATCAAATTATCCTTTGAGCACTGTTCTGCTGATAACGATACGCTGTACCTCGCTGGTACCTTCGTAAATCTGGGTGATCTTGGCATCGCGCATGAGGCGTTCTACGTGGAATTCTTTTACATAACCATAGCCGCCATGCACCTGCACCGCCTCGCTGGTTACGCGCTGCGCAATGTCTGATGCGAACAACTTGGCCATAGAAGCTGATAATGTGTAATCAAGCCCCTGGTCCTTGGTCCACGCTGCCTTCAGGCACAACAACCGCGCAGCTTCGATCTCAGTGGCCATATCAGCCAGCTTAAAGGCAATAGCCTGGTGGTTTGATATTTCAGTTCCGAATGCTTTACGCTCTTTGGAATACTTCAATGCAAGTTCATAAGCACCACTGGCAATACCCAAGGCCTGCGATGCAATACCGATACGGCCGCCAGCCAGTACCTTCATAGCGAAGGTAAAACCAAAGCCATCATCACCAATGCGGTTAGCCTTAGGTACCTTCACGTCCTGGAACATGATGCTGTGCGTATCACTGCCGCGTATGCCCAGCTTATTTTCTTTTGCACCCACTGTCACACCCGGAGAATCTTTTTCAACTATCAGTGCGTTAATACCTTTATGTCCTTTTTCAGGATAAGTCTGTGCTATTACAAGATAATAAGAAGCCGAATTACCATTGGTGATCCAGTTCTTGGTGCCATTCAGCAGGTAGTAGTCACCCTTATCTTCAGCGGTTGTGCGCTGCGATGTGGCATCAGAGCCAGCCTCTGGTTCGCTCAGCAGGAATGCGCCTATTTTCTCGCCACGAGCGAGCTGTGTAAGGTATTTTTGCTTCTGCTCTTCGTTGCCATATTTTTCAAGCCCCCAGCATACAAGCGAGTTGTTCACGCTCATACATACAGATACCGATGCATCGATCTTAGAAATTTCTTCCATGGCCAGCACATAGGAGATCGTGTCCATGCCTGATCCACCATATTTAGGATCGACCATCATGCCCAGGAAGCCAAGCTCACCGAGTTTCTTGATCTGTTCTGCCGGAAATTTTTGCTTTTCATCACGTTCTATAACACCCGGCAGCAGTTCCGTTCTTGCGAAATCGCGCGCTGCCAGCTGCACCGCTATCTGTTCTTCTGTGAGTTCGAAATTCATATCTTATGGAATAGGGGCGCAAAATACGGCAGGATTGACCAAATTCCAATTTTTCTCTGCCCATGGTTATATTCAAAAAAACAACTGCTATTGCTTCACTAATTTCCGCGTTGTAAGTGCATTCCCCTTCTTATCCTGCATCGTGAGCACGTACACACCTGGCGCAAGGCCTGAAAGTGAGATCGTTTCTGAAATATTCATCCACGGCATGCCTTCTGTCATCACTGTTTGCCCCACTGCGTTGGTCAGCTTTATCAGCGTGTATGCGCCTTTCACCGCATCGGGACGGGAAATGGTCACCTGGTCCGACGCAGGGTTAGGAAAAATGCTTATTTGCTCTGAAACATTTGGCAAATTCGTTACGGCACTTGCCTCATAGGTTTCGTAATAGTAATAAAAAGCCCTGCTCGGTGCTGACACATAAAACCCAGCGCCTGTTGCCGTATCCGTAATACTGTAGTTATAGCTGTTTGCAACTACGGGATTGTTATAGCTGTCGTAAGAAAAGGAAACTTTTTTTGCGCTAAATAAAGTAAGCGGCCCGGGATACGGATACTGATAATAAGCGCGGTTATAAACAGTATCCGGCAAACCAGAAACGGCGACATGCTTGGATTTGGTGACCCGTGAATAAATCGAATCACCCACGAATTGCTCACTCATACTATAAGTGAAATACGGCAATCCACTTGTGTATCCGAACGAATCCCTCAGGTAGGGCGTCCACAATCCCACATTATACTGGCTTACGCTGTCTGCTTGCAGTGTATTATCGGCATTGTAGTAGAGAAAATGATCTATATCCGGTATCCACGATCCCAGGCTGTCCGTAAACTGTGCAATGAAAGAAACATTTCCAGAACCATCGTATGTTAACAACTGTTTATTGTCCTCGCCCCAAAGTCCTGCGCCATAGTTCACACTGCTGCTGTCCATGATCATCTGTCCCGAACCATTATAGTAGAGATTCATTGAGTTGGTCGTATCCCACGTAGACAGCGAACCATCATAGGCGAAATACAAAAGGAACACTAACTTACCGGTACCATCATAATAGTAGTTGGTCCTGGTTATCTCGCCCCCAACAGTCGGGAAATTCTGATTCCCATTTTCGGTAAAACTGAACCCGGAATAATAGTTGTCAACGATATCTGCCGGGCCGAATGTATCCGTCACGACTACTCCGATCGGGCAATACGAATTCCAGGTATAGACACTATCCGGGAATAGTTCGGGTTGCAAATTGTAAGGCTTTCTATTGTCACCAGCACTTATGGGCGATGTACTTGTAGCGAAACTAGGGGGCGCATAATCCATTCTCTGGAAGTTGAACACAGAGCCATACTGGCCGCTATAGGTGTATAGCGCCGAATCAGTTTTACCACCAAAAAGTATGCCGGATGCCGTGTCCCCGTAATTATAGCCACAAAAGGATTTCAACCGCTCAGCGGTAACACCAGCGGTCCGGCTGGCCGCATTCATCCGTTCCTGCCGTTGCACGTACTGCTGCTGCAAAATGCTTTGAAGCGATTGCTCAGACCGGTAATATCGTTCACAAGCACGGTGGATCGCCTTCTTTATGGAGTTATCCTGTCTTGAACACTGTGCATCAACGTCACCAAAAGAAACCAACAGAAAACAAAGGGTTAAAATAACGGATAATAACTTTCTCATAAGTTGTTTTAAGGGTTTCATAAGGGCAGATAAGTGGTTGATAATACAATTTTTATAGCGAGTAATTACGCTAATAAAGCTATATCAAATTACGCAACAATAATAATAAATATGGAAAAATAATGCTTTGCCGCTACCTCACCAGTGTAGCATCGCCCTTGAGCCTGCGCTCAGTACCCTTATCGTCTCTGTAGAGGATCTCCCAGTAATACACACCCAGGTCCTGCTTCACACCCTTGTAGTAGCCATCCCAGCCCGGGTCACTAGCTCCACCATCATAGACCACATGGCCCTGCCGATTGAAGACCTTAAAGTTGACCAATGTGGCGCCACTAAGCACAGGCAGCGGCTTCAGAAAGTCGTTATTACCGTCATTGTTGGGCGTAAATGCGGTTGGCACGGTGAACTGCGCATAGTCCAGGACGGTGATGGTTCTCGTTGCTGTGCCATCACAGTTGGAATCACTCACCTCGTGCAATGTATAAGTAAAACGTCCTGCGACCGGGAAAAAGCCAAAAGGGTTGGCAATGAAAGGATCGTTGAGATAAGTGGCAGGTGTCCACGAATAGCTTATACCCCCAATCGCATTAAATTGCACACTATCGCCTACCATAATTATGGTATCAAGACCAGCAAAGGGTGCATAGGGTACAAATCCACAGTCGGCCGTAACAAGAAACTGGAATTCTCTTTCTATCGTATTGATCAGTACGCCGCTGCGCCATTCAGAACAGCGCACTGTAACCAGGTAGCGTCCGGCTTTGTTTGGTGTACCGGTGATTATCCCGGTATGAGGGTCGATCACTATAGGCGGTAAACCGGTAAACGGGATCTGGGAAGAGTATGGCGAAATATAAGTCACCGAATCGGCCCAGTTCGGATAATAAGGGAGCGGCTTGGTGTCGGCATCATTCGCACCATTTAACGCAGCGCAGAAACTATAACTTAACGAATCGCCATCCGCATCGGTAGCAGAATGATCATAAAACAGTGAATGATTAAGGCAGATGGTTTGCGGCGGATAGTTCGTGAACACTGCACTGTTGTTGGGGGTGCCTGATGGCGGTATAGTGCAGTAATAGGTAGCACCCTGGTTGCCGGGACTATTGATGTTAGCGATAGACGCGTTCCGGCAGCACCGTTCATATGCCACCACATATCCATTCCCGTTTGCAAGCAGCGCATATGTTTTGATAAATGTTTTTTTGATCAGGCAAAAAGACCCGGAGAATGATGTTATCGTCCCACAGGGCGATGAAAAATTGTTGGGCACATTGATAGACGTGGCAAAGAAGATATTGGTGTCCAGTTCATAAGTAGCTTTGGTGACGGCATCGAATACGCCGAGGAAGGCGGGGTTGTCCTGGGCGATCGCTTCAGGCTGGCCGTTCAAACAATCCTCATAAATACCAAGACTTACCCGATACTTCTGATATACCTTGCCGGTAGCGGCTGATGTGCTATCTCCAAGAAATACATAGGTTATCTCTCCGCCCACAATGTGGGACGCAAAAGCGGGGATCGCCGTTGAAAAAATAAATACAAAAAAAAGGCAGCAGCGTAAAAAGGGTTTCATATGCATGTGATACGTCACAAATATAACGTATTACGTTATGGTTTAGTATAAACCCTGGTGGTAATTACCCTTTTTTCCGCCTGTGGCGTGTGCCTGTTGCCCTGTTATCTATGAATTTGGACAGGAAATTCTTGGCCTTACCCTCGGCGGTAAGCCTTATTTTTTTCACGATGCTATCCTCCGGGCGGGCGTAGAACGTAGTTTTGTGCACATAAGAATGGTCCTCAACCGGAGTGGCCGAGAAATAATAATTAGAAACACAAGCTCTTGTTCCAGAATAAGTTACCTTATTTACCGAATGTATCGAATGAGTATTGGTTTCCATCATTACCAGCCGGTTAAACCTCGCATGGACCTCTTTTCGATCCTTCATGGAAGCATCCCAGAGTTCCAGATTGCCACCCTTATCCTCCGGCCAGTTTGGAGTTATGTAATACAGAGCATTTAAGACGCGGTAAAGATTTCCGTCTCCGTCATGCGAGTTATCTAAGTGCGGCAAAAGGAAGTCATCCTGCAACATCATCGATATCCCGGAGCCGTAAAGCGAGTCGTCAGCCAGCAGATCTTTGACGCCAGTAATCTCAGTGACTATTTTCATCACCTCAGCGTCGTGGAAGGCAAACAGCATATCCCCTACTATGGGCTCGTACTTGTCTACATCTATGCCCACATGCTTGTGCTCCTTAATAGAATCACGGAGCATGAGTGTATTGGGATCCGGCAGGGCATCGTAGCATTCTTTCGCCCATGCCTCGGGCAGCAGGCCATCGAGGTAAAAATGACGTACCGGCGCCGACTGGCGCCAGTACGCACTTAATTCGTCCTTATGCAACCGCAGTTGCTTAGCGATGTATGCCGATAGTTCTGCCCTTGTCATAATTGATTTTTAAACCACCTACACCGAGAACTTGATTCCCTGTGCCAGTGGCAGCTTAGTGCTCCAGTTGATCGTGTTCGTCTGCCGGCGCATATATGCCTTCCAGCTATCTGAACCGCTCTCACGGCCACCACCTGTTTCTTTCTCACCACCAAAAGCGCCGCCTATTTCCGCACCACTGGTACCAATGTTCACGTTAGCTATACCACAGTCACTACCCTTTTGCGACAGGAATTCCTCCGCCTCGCGCATGTTGAGCGTCATGATAGACGACGACAATCCCTGCGGAACAGCGTTCTGCATAGCAATTGCGTCTTCCAGCTTGCTGTATTTCATTAGGTAAAGGATGGGCGCAAATGTCTCGTGCTGTACGATCGGCCAGTCGTTCTGTACCTCAAATACACATGGCTTCACATAGCAGCCGCTTTCATAGCCTGCGCCGGTGAGCACACCGCCCGCAACTATTTCCTTGCCTCCTGCCTTCTTTACTTCTTTTATTGCGTTGGCATAAGTGGTTACAGCCTCCTGGTCGATCAGTGGCCCCACGTGCGACTTCTCGCTCAGCGGATCGCCGATAACCAGTTGCTTGTATGCGGCAACCAGTTTCTTCTTAAATGTATCATACACGGATTCATGGATAATGAGGCGGCGTGTAGTTGTGCACCGCTGTCCGGCAGTACCCACGGCACCAAAAACAGAACCGATCAGTGCGATGTGCAGATCGGCATGCTCAGAAATAATAATGGCATTGTTACCACCCAGTTCCAGCAAAGAACGACCCAGGCGGCCTGCTACTGCTGCAGCCACAGCCTTACCCATGCGGGTAGAGCCTGTAGCCGATACCAGCGGCACACGGTTATCACCGCTCATCCACTCGCCGCAATCACGGCCACCAACTACAAGGCCGCAAACACCTTCCGGTACTCCATTCGCTTTAAATACTTCTGAAATTATGTTCTGGCAGGCGATGGCCGATATTGGCGTTTTTTCTGATGGTTTCCAGATGCAGGTATTGCCGCAGATGAATGCGATCATGCTGTTCCAGCTCCATACGGCAACGGGGAAGTTGAATGCACTGATGATGCCTACGACGCCCAGCGGATGCCACTGTTCGTACATACGGTGCAGCGGACGCTCACTATGCATGGTAAGGCCGTACAACTGGCGGCTCATACCTACAGCCAGGTCGCAGATGTCTATCATCTCCTGCACCTCGCCATAACCGTCCTGCAGGCTGTTGCCCATTTCGTAAGATACGAGCATACCGAGTGGCTCTTTGTATTTTCTGAGCGCCTCGCCTACCTGGCGAACTATCTCGCCGCGCTTCGGTGCGGGCCACATACGCCACTCTTCAAAGGCAGCCTGCGCCTGCTCTACTACTTTATCATATGACTTACGGTTCACCGAAGTAACGGTTGCTATCTTCTTACCATCAACGGGTGAGAACGAATCTATATTCTCGCCACCTGCTTTCAGCCACTTTGTGCCGGTTGCAGCGCCTTCGTTTACTTTCTTTATACCTAGCTTGTCTAGTACTTTGTCCATTTTCATTTGTCGGAAAATTTGAGGTGCAAAATTACGTGTTATTACATTGGAAATGAAATCGAAGGGTTATGCTTTCTTTCCAGCATGGCGTTTAGCTCTTACTACTTC
>CAINOM010000043.1 GCA_903851455.1 uncultured Bacteroidota bacterium
ATAAGTGATAAGTGATAAGTGATAAGTGCTAAGTGATAAGTTGACAAGTGATAGGTTGATGGGGCGAACAGGATTTGGCCTTAGCACAACGGGGCAGCGAACGCGGGCAAATAGTTGAGACGTTGCATTGCACCGTCTGAATACAGGTCGTAAAAAAAACACAGGGTTTGAATTTCTTAGTAATATGGGAGAACAAAAAGTAAGCTTTCATCAGGGTTTGGCGTATGTGGCCTATGGGTACTTCATTTTGCTCGGCGCTTTAGATCTTATTCTGAGTTTTTTATGGGGTGGTATCATTAATTATTGGGCATTGTTTGCCGTGGCTGTTTTCGCTGTTCAGGTCAAGTACAAAAATAAACTCACCAATCTCATTTTGGGCGTGCTCACACTTGGTGGGTCCATTTTCTTTATGCTGGAATTCCTTGCAAGGGCTCACAAGGTCGGGTTCACCTCTTTTACCATTACTATGTCCTCGGTAGCAATTCTCGGCATTGTCATGTCGGTGGTGCTGATCTTCAGCTATACGCGGCTTAGTTTCAATGACAATTAGAAGCATAGAAAATACGGTACCGGTTAAATTTGTTAAGTTTATTTTCTACGTTCTCCTGTTTCCCTAACTTTATTTGCGTAAACGACCCCATGCATTATCCGAAATTAACCTCTTTTTTCCTGTTGTTATTTATCATAACAATTGCTGCTTCCTGCAAGAAAAATGCCGGCCTCAACTTCAATGCGGTAAAGATCGCTTCTGTCGATTATTACCGTTCAGGGGGCACTGTATATCATTATCGCATCACGTACAATGCCTTCAATACTGTTGATTCCATTGTAACGACGGGCGGCGGAACGGATACCGGTACTAATAGTTTCTCGGTTTTTTCCTATACCGGCTCATCCTTCCTCATCACAGACCAGCAAGGTCTTTCTTACGGAGTGTACGCCAATACCAACGGCATGATCCTGGAAGTACTGAAAACGGATACTATGCTGATGACCTACAATGGCAACGAGCTTACGGAGCTGGACTATAAGTCGCCGAGCAACACACCTCCATACTACATTATCAATGCGGTGACCTACAACTGGCGCGGCGGCGATATTATTTCCTACGGCCCGTCGCAGGGAGCAATGGATAGTGTTTACTATGATCCCCGTCATATTGGCCAGGTAGGAGACGCGCTGCGTATCGATGACTTCCTGACCTATGGCCGGTCTTTGACGTCTACTGCCGATCTTCCCGCTGAATTGAAGTATGCCAATGGTAAAGAAGACTACTATTACACCTTTGATGGACAGGGCCGTATAAGCACCCTCAGGAAAGTGATCAGTGACAACAACTCGCCAAACGATACCGCTGACTATATTTACAAGTATTACTGATCTGCGTTTTTGCGAAGAGTTGATGTGTGATTTGATTTTTTGGAATTTAGCTTTTTGGAGTTTCCCTTTCTATGCCGGTAAAAACACAGCGATATGTAGCCATTCTCTCGGTGGTATTGTTCCTTGCCAAAATGCTGGCGTGGCGGCTTACGCATTCCGTTACCGTACTCACGGATGCGCTGGAAAGTATCGTGAATATGATCGCCGGCTTCCTTGGTTTGTTCAGCATCATTCTGGCCAATATGCCGCGGGACACCAACCATCCTTATGGTCATGGCAAAGCCGAGTTTCTTTCTTCAGCTGTCGAGGGAACACTGATCATACTGGCGGGCGTAGTTATAATCTACGAGGCAATACATCACCTCATTGTTCCTCACCAGTTGGAGAAACTGAATATTGGCCTGTTTATCATTGCTGCTTCAGGCTTAGTAAATTACCTCACCGGAAGGTATGTGGAGCAGCGCGGAGTGAAAAACAATTCGATGATACTGGTGTCTGCCGGCAAGCATTTACAGACCGATGCCTACTCCACGATTGCTATAATGATCGGGCTGTCGCTGGTGCTGCTTACCCACAACAGGTATATGTGGTTGGATAGTGCAGTGGCGCTTTGTTTCGCGGTCATCATTATGGTAACTGGCTACAAGGTGCTGCGCCGGTCTATTTCGGGCATCATGGATGAAATGGACATTGTTTTGCTCAATGAAGTGATAAAAGTGATCCAGGAAAGCCGCAGGCCACAGTGGGTAGATCTTCACAATCTCCGGGTTATTCAGTATGGTAGCCTGATGCATGTAGATGCGCACATGACATTGCCATGGTTCTACAAGGTAGTTGACGCCGACGGTGAGATACATGCGCTCGAAGACCTGATAAAAGCGAATTTCAAAAACCAGGTAGAACTGTTCATTCACATTGACGGCTGTATGCCCTACCAGTGCAAGCTATGTTCCCTTGCCGATTGCCCGGAGCGCCGGCATCCCTTTCAGCAGCAACTGGAGTGGACCATGGATAATCTGTGGGCCGACTCAAAGCATGGCAAAGAACAAGAGCCGGTTATTTAGTGCCGATGTATTGTTCAGCCCTGGAGTTGGTGCTTGTGCCGCCTTGCCCGTTTATAAACAGGTAGCTCCGCCAGCCCTTGTTCTGCCTTTCGCCTTCCACATTGGTATGCAGCAGTTTGAAGTCGTCCGTCATATTGTTCGTCTTATAGAACAGGAAAACAGCATCAGCGATCTCTTTGTGGTTCGTCTCGGTCAGCGTATTGTATTGCCATATCTCGTACGGCAGTGTTCCGGTTTCGTTTTCTACCGTTATTACATCAGTCGGTGCGCCGTACCGCAGATATACAAAGCCTCGGTCAGTCTCATACCCGCTTAGCCCATGACCCTTGAACATCTTCTGCGTTTCGATCACCCTGTCGGAATATTCCTTCCACGCGCTGCCGGGGTTTTTCTTATTGATGTTCAGGAAGTAGTTGTAAATGTAATAGCGCATGTACAGGTCATCCGGCTTCTTGATAAAGTTCTCTATGGTTTGCGTTTCCATCGGGTCGCTCACCGGTAACAGCATTTTCAGGATAGCCTTTATTTCCGCGATCGAATACTTTGCAAGGAACGTTTTGTTCAGGTCCAGCACATTCACTTTTTCCATCGATGTGTCTGATTTCGCCGAGGTGGCTTTTGCCGCTTCTTCCTGCACCGGGTGCGTATTCATACGCTGAAAGAACAGGCTGCTGTTGGTGATCGTTTTATGCTGGTTGCTTTCAAGTGCAACTACCAGGTAGTAATTTCCAGAGGGCAGCGCAGCTATGGGGAAACTGCCCGAAACAGCCAGCTGGTCGCCGGGTTTTATGGTATCTGTTTTAATGAAATCGCTGTAGTGCGCGTCATTCGGTTTCTTGGAAATAGTTACTTTCTGTACCAGCGGATAGTCTGCTTTAGATACATTGTCAGTGCCGTATAACTCAGCATAATAATGAAGCACCTTCTTGTCATCATTCAGGAAGTTGGTACAC
>CAINOM010000044.1 GCA_903851455.1 uncultured Bacteroidota bacterium
GCTTCGGGCGCATCACTGGTGAAAGCCCCTGGAAGAATGACGTGAACATCGGCTTCCTGTTCCAGAATATGCTTTGGTCTTTCCTGCCGTGGGTAGTACTTTTTGTTTCGGCCATACTATTGAATGTAGTTCAGCTCGTGAAGCAAAAATTCCGCCTGCAGCCACAGCAGGAGTGGGTAGCCACTGGTGGCTTCCTCATCACCTATCTCGCACTTGGGTCTTCTGCCTACCAGTTGCCGCATTATATCTTTATTGCTTATCCATTCGCAGCTATTATTACAGCAAAACTGCTCTGGGATCTCATAGACGGAGAAAAGTACAGGGTCCTGCTGCGCATCATGCAGCCATTTCATATTGTTATAAGTTTCGTTCTTTTAGCGGCTTCTCTTATTCTTATGGCCTATGCTTTTCCACAGCCGTATTATGTGATTGCGGTATGGATCGCGTTTTTTGCCGTGTGGCTGTTTATCGCCTTCCGCAGGCAACTGAAGGGAAAAATATTCTGGCTCACCGCCAGCGCTATGATCATCGTCAATGTATTCCTCAACAATATTGTCTATCCCACTTTGCTTCAATACCAGGCGGGTTCACAGGTGGGGAGATACATTTCCAACAACCAGCTACCTACCGGCGATATCGTTTCCTATAAGGTCGGCGACCCGCTTAATTCCATACACTTTTATGGCCAGGGCGTCATCCGGGATCTCGATACACTGGCAAACCTGCAAAACAAAAAGTACCTGCTCGTTATGGACAACGGCCTGAAAGAATTGCAGCAAAGCGGCCGCCCATTCGATATTCTGAAACAAGGTGAGTCATTTAAAGTAAGTGAGCTTACCCCGGAATTCATCAATCCAAAGACGCGGAGCAAAGAGCTAAAGAATTACTACCTGGTCAAGATGAAATAAAGTGCCGAATTGTTTCTGAAAGAACAGCACTGTTCGTAAGCCCAATCGGGGTTCCCCCGGAACATGGTCCCGATTTTTATCGGGAGGGGGACAGGGGGTTTTACCTGAACTGCTTCAGGAAATACCGCATACCCTCATCTTCAATGATCATTTCACCCTTCTGGCATTTGATCACCTTAAAGGTGCGGGGAGTTTTACCGTCGCATTGCAGCGACTGGTCTGCGCCGAAGCCCTTGATGTACCACGATGGGGCATTGCCCGGATCTTCGCCGCCGAAAAGGTACCCCAGTTTTCCCTCGGTAGATGGTCCTGTTATATAGGCCGATCTTATTTGTGCTGCCACATCCGGCGCGTTACCTGTCCCTGCTGTTTTCTTGTATACCGTCCAGTGGCCTATCATCTGGTCTATGCTGGTCACCGGCAGCAGCTTCTCTTCCTTGGGTATAACGATCGCCTTTACCGTATCCGTAGAGTCAACGCCAAACTGGTATATACCATTCGTATTCACCAGCACTATCTTGTTGGGTTTAAATTGCAGCAACCGGTACTTCACCGTGCCCAGATCCAGGATGCTGTCCTCGTCAAATATATAAGCGCAATTGTAGATGAAGCCGTTCTTGAAATGGTAAGAAAAAGTATCCCGGCCATTGAAAGACAGGAACATAGTATCATTGAATGCAACCTTGTTCGAATCCGGAGTCATCCTCATCGTTTCCTTCCACCTGCTGCGCGGAAAAGGCTTGATCGCCTTCTTTTTACCGAAAACTGCGGTAAAAGGTAAGAGCAGCAATAAGAGGAACATTATTCTTTTCATATCATTTGGCCTATCGGCACCTGCTGGTAAATATCGGGACTAAAACCGTCCAAACAGCTTTTATGTTGTTAAATTATGTATAGACTTTTATGTCAAAAATGGGTAATTAACACCTCCCCTCCTGTTTTTAGAGGGGATGATTGTCGCTAGCGACAATCTGGGGTGGTTGGCTCGCTCTTAAGTACTCCCTTTTTTACAAATCTAAAAAATCGTAGCTTCATATCAAATTATGGGCAGCGAACAGCTATATATAACGCTTATTCAGCCGGATATTGCATGGGAGGATAAAACAGCCAACCTGCAGCAGTATGAAGCCACCATAGCCGATATCACCGGCCCCAAACAGGTAGTGGTGCTCCCGGAGATGTTCAGCACTGGCTTCAGCATGGCGCCCGGGCGGCTCGCCGAGCCCATGGACGGCCACTCCGTGCGCTGGATGGCAGACATGGCCGTAAAGCACCGCTGCATCCTCACCGGCAGCCTTATTATAGAAGAAGAAGGGAAATACTACAACCGCATGCTCTGGGTACAGCCAGATGGCCACATCGGCATTTACGACAAGCGCCACCTCTTTGCCTACGGCAGCGAAGACCAGCACTACACCCGCGGCGAACGGCGCACCATAGCACAGGTCAACGGTTGGCGCATAAATCTGCAGGTTTGCTACGACCTCCGCTTCCCCGTTTGGGCCCGCAACCTCGGCGACGAATACGATGTGCTCCTCTACGTGGCCAACTGGCCCGAGCAGCGCAGCCTCGCCTGGAAAACCCTCCTTCAGGCCCGCGCCATAGAGAACCAATGCTACGTTGTCGGCGTGAACCGCATAGGCACCGACGCAAAGAACAACAACTATACCGGCGACAGCAGCGTATTCGGCCCCCTTGGCGAAATGCTCTGGCAGCAAACCGGCATCCCAGCCTGCCGCACCGTAAAGCTGGAAAAAGAAGTATTACAAAAAGTAAGAAACAGTTTACCGTTACTGAATGATGCGGATAAGATTCGGTTGTTGTAAATAACGGACTACACGTAGAAAATTGTTCTTGCAAAATTATATTTATTGCTTATA
>CAINOM010000045.1 GCA_903851455.1 uncultured Bacteroidota bacterium
GATTGCTTCGCTTCGCTCGCAATGACGAAAAAGATTAAGCGGGGCGTTACACCCCCTCACCCTCCCGCTCACGCGGGTCCCTCCCTCTCCCCCAAGGGGGCGAGGGGTTAGACACATCCTCCCTCGCCCCCTTGGGGGAGAGGGTTGGGGTGAGGGGATACTACGCGAAGCTGCGATCAGATGTGAATCGGATGCCCGGCAACCGCGAGCGCCGCTTCTTTCACCGCCTCGTTGAGCGTCGGGTGGGCGTGGCAGGTGCGGGCGATGTCTTCGGCGGTAGCGCCGAATTCCATGCCGAGCGTTGCTTCGGCGATCATCGTGCCGGCGTCGGCACCGATGATATGGACGCCGAGGACGCGATCGGTCGCCTTGTCGGCGATGATCTTCACGAAGCCTTCGATGTCGTTATTGGCACGGGCGCGGCCGTTGGCGCTGAAGGGGAACTTGCCGACGCGGTATTCGACCTTCGCCGCCTTCAGCTCTTCCTCGGTCTTGCCGACAGAGCCGACTTCGGGATGGGTGTAGATGACCGCCGGGATCGCATCGTAATCGACCTGCGGGCGCTGACCGGACAACAGTTCGGCCAGGACTTCGCCTTCTTCCGATGCCTTGTGCGCGAGCATCGGGCCGGCGATGACGTCGCCGATCGCGTAGATGCCGGGGACGCTGGTGGCGTAATTGGCATCGACCGGGATGCGGCCTTTTTCAAGCGTGATGCCGACGGCTTCGAGACCGAGATTGTCGGTGAAGGGACGGCGGCCGACCGAGACGAGCACGACGTCGCAGGCCAGCTCTTCGGCTTTGCCGCCTGCCGCCGCTTCGAGCGTCAAAGAGATGCCGTCCTTGGTCTTCTTCGCGCCGGTGACCTTGGTGCCGAGGCGGAAAGTGAAGCCCTGCTTCACCAGCGATTGCTGCAGCGCCTTGCCGACTTCCTGGTCCATCGTCGGGGTGATGCGGTCGAGGAATTCGACCACCGTCACCTGCGAACCGAGACGCCGCCACACCGAGCCCATCTCCAGACCGATATAGCCACCGCCCACGACCACGAGATGTTTCGGCACCGAAGCTAGCGACAGCGCGCCGGTCGAGGAAACGATCGTCTTCTCGTCGATGGCGAGGCCGGGAAGGCTCATGATGTCCGAGCCGGTGGCAATGATGATCGCCTTGGACGCTTTGATCTCGGACGCCTTGCCGTCGAGGCCGGCGATGGCGAGCGTATCTTTTGATTTAAACGTCGCCGTGCCTTTGACGAAGGTGACCTTGTTCTTGCGGAACAGGAACTCGACGCCCTTGGTGTTGTCGCTAACGACCTTGTCCTTGCGGCTCATCATCGTCGGCAGATCGAATTCGACCTTGCCGACCTTGATGCCGTGCGCGGCAAGCGCGTGATTGGTTTCCTCGAATTTTTCCGAGGATTGCAGCAGCGCCTTCGAGGGGATGCAGCCGATATTGAGGCAGGTGCCGCCGGGCGATTCGCGCTTATCGACGCACGCGACCTTCATGCCAAGCTGCGCCGCGCGGATCGCGGCAACATAGCCGCCGGGGCCGCTGCCGATGACGATGACGTCGTAAGTATCAGCCATTTTTCAAAGTGCCTTGATAGAGATGGGTGTTAGCCCCCTCACCTTCCCATCGCGTTGCGATGGGCCCCTTCCTCTCCCCGAGGGGCGAGGAAAACCCCCTCTCCCCTCGGGGAGAGGGCTGGGGTGAGGGGGCGCACATAGTATTCGCAATCAGATGCTGAACAGCATCCGCTGCGGGTCTTCGATGCATTCTTTGACGCGGACGAGGAAAGTCACCGCCTCGCGGCCGTCGATCAGGCGGTGATCGTAGCTGAGGGCGAGATACATCATCGGGCGCACTTCGACCTTGTCGCCGATGGCGACCGGGCGCTTTTGGATCTTGTGCATGCCAAGGATCGCCGATTGCGGCGGGTTCAAAATCGGGGTCGAGAGCAGCGAACCATAGACGCCGCCATTGGTGATCGTGAAGGTGCCACCGGCCATTTCATCAGGACTTAATTTATTATCACGGGCCTTCTTGGCCAGCTCTACTACTTTGTTTTCTATGTCGGCCATGCTCATGCTCTCGGCATTGCGTATCACCGGCACTACCAGCCCCTTAGGCGCAGATACTGCTATAGATATGTCGCAATAGTCGTGGTACACAATCGCATCGCCATCTATGTAAGCATTCACAGCGGGCCACTCCTGCAGCGCGGTGCAGCAAGCCTTTGTGAAGAAAGACATAAAGCCAAGGTTCACGCCATGCTGCTCCTTAAAATTATCTTTATACTGCTTGCGGATATCCATGATGCGGGTCATGTCTACCTCGTTGAATGTGGTAAGCATGGCCGTGCTGTTCTTAGCCTCCACCAGTCTGCGCGATACTGTTTTGCGCAGATTGCTCATCTTCTCGCGGCGCTCTTCACGGGTAAACGCAGTATCCCCACCCTTGCGGCCGGGATGTGATATCGCTTCCAGCACATCCTGCTTCATGATCCTGCCTTGCGATCCGGTTCCTTTCACTTCGGCCGGTTTCACCTGTTTGTCGGTCATTATGGCCTGGGCTACCGGTGTTGCTTTCACGTCACTTTTAGGAGCTTCTTTAGCCGGGGCTGGTGCAGCCGGTTTATCGTCCTTTTTAGGCGCTTCTGCTTTGGGAGCAGCGGCAGGGGCTGGCGCTTCTGCGCCGGCGAGTTTAGCCGCTGTTTCATCTATAGAGCAGGCCAGGTCGCCAATATTCAATGTAGCGCCTTCCTGCGCCACTATATGTAGTATGCCCGCCTGCTCGGCGTTAAGTTCGAAAGTGGCTTTCTCAGACTCCAGTTCGCAAAGCACTTCATCCCTGTTCACATAATCGCCTTCTTTCTTCAGCCATTTCACAAGGGTAACTTCACTTATTGATTCGCCTACGGTAGGAACTTTTATATCTATCATTGTTCGTATTATTTGCTACGGGCTGCAAAATTACCAAACAAGCGACTATAAAGCAAAAAAGGAAATTTAATACTTGGATTTCAAACGAGAAATCGGGGAACATTAATTAATACTAATAATTCGTCAATCAGCATAGCCACATCTTGATATGCATCAGGGTTGTTCTTTTTTATATAATATAAATAGCCCCCCACACCGCCAACTATTTCACTGTAGGAAGCCCCGCCAATAATAGAGCTATGAAGTTCGTTTATTAGATGGTTATGCTTTTCATACCATGCGAACATAATATCATTCGCTATCCGATAAATGCTTCTGTAATCTGTCCCATTATAGGAATCGGTATAACCACTATACCAAAACAACAGTTCGTCAATTTCGTTTTGTGCGTCTATATAGGCAGAAGAGGACTCTTGTTTTAATCTTCTAAGAAGTAAACTAATTTTCAGCTTCTCATCAAATATAGCATCCTCCGTGTTCGTACTAATTACTTTAGATTCAAGTATGGCGACTAAACCAGGGTATTTATCCTGCGATTTTAACGTTAGTTTGTCGATCATAGATCGCCAGGCTAAATTGACATCGTCCCCGAATTTACTGAGCATATCTTCGGCCATATGTGATCACTACTAAATTTCATGCTGCCAACCTTATGCCCACCCGGCAAAGCAATAGGCCAATAACGACGCTAAGGCCGGTATAAACAACAGCAGTAATAAACTGTCCTTTCTGCATAAGGTTCACATTCTCAAGGGCAAACGTAGAAAACGTGGTAAAACCGCCGCAAACACCAGAGGCAAGTAACAACCACCCGCCCGCCTGCAACCACGTAGTACGCGGCATCAACCCAAACAGAACCCCAATAAGAAGCGAGCCGATAATGTTAATTACAAAGGTGCCGACAAATGTATTTGGCGTGAACTTGCTGAAAATAAAACTAACTCCGTAGCGGGCCATACTGCCTGCCGCACCACCTACGCCCACTAATAGAAAATTTCGGAACATTTTTTTGCGTTACTTATGACGATCGTTGCACGTTATGGTAGAAGTAATGAAGGAAAAACCACCAGTATCATTCAGCTTAAATAATTCTGAAAGTATTGATTGATAGGACGAAAGACCATCAATGAAATAAATAAGCGGAGCGCTGCCTAAAAAAAGAGTCTTTCCCTTAAAAGTGGAAATCACCATTCTCTCTCTGTTTCAATGTATTTATTGATGTCCATTCCTCTCCATATCTCAGCGCCAACGCCTGAAATAGACGATAATTTTACGTCAGAAGCCTTCTGCTTCCTAATGATAGCAACAAGCTTTTCAAGCAATGTCAATTGCTCTTCACTGTTGAGGTGCTCCACCTCAGAAAGGATGCTTTCAATGTGCTGCATGTATCAAAGATACAAATAATTGTATTGTCTGGCACTTACTGGTCTCAGTACAATTTTCGCATTTGCACATTTCGTTATTTCGACATTAATTAATCCACCCAATCGCAGATAAACACATTGGTATCATGCCCGCCACCATTGTTGCGGTTGGAGCTAAAGATGAATTTCCTGCCATCTGGAGAGAACATCGGGAAGGCATCAAAGCTGCCGTCATGGCTTATGCGCTCCAGGCCTGTGCCATCCAGGTTCACAAGATATAAGTTGAAAGGAAACCCACGCTCGTACTCATAGTCTGAGGCAAAAACGAGTTGCTTGCCATTTGGTGTAAAAGCCGGTGCCCAGTTTGCTTTACCCAGCTTGGTTACCTGGTGTGCGTCACTGCCATCAGCATTGGCTACAAACAGTTCCATGTGGGTGGGCATTACCAACCCCTGTGCCAGCAGGTCTTTATATTCCTTTACTTCTTCGGGAGTAGAAGGGCGAGATGCACGCCACACGATCTTCTTACTATCCGGCGAAAAGCAGGCGCCGCCGTCGTAGCCCAGCGTATTCGTGATCTGTTTTACATTCTTGCCATCGATATCCATGGTGTAGATGTCTATATCGCCATTGCGCATGCTGGTGAAAACGATCTTCTTTCCATCGGGAGATATGGTACCCTCGGCATCGTAGCCGGGTGTGTTTGTGAGGCGCTTTGTTATTTTACCATTGAAGTCGGCTACGAAAATGTCATAGCTGTCATAAACAGGCCATACATACTTTTTGATCACCTTCCTGTCGGGCTCAGCAGGGCAGGTATCTGCGGCAAGGTGAGTAGATGCATAAAGAAAATGCTTGTGATCGGGCATCAGGTAGGCGCAGGTAGTACGGCCCTTGCCCGTGCTCACTAATTTATACTCGAACTTATCATTAGCCGATTTAGGTAATGTGCCGTAAAATATCTGGTCGCAGTTCACGCCCTCTGCCGGGTTGCGGCGCTGAAAGGTGATGTGCTCATTGTCGAAACCGAAATAGGCTTCTGCATTATCGCCACCTACCGTGAGCTGCCGCATATTTTTAAAATGCTTCTCATCAGGGTATGCCAGGCTCGCCTTTTGAACGCCCGAATTATCAGGGGCATGTTGCTCTTGTGCACGCAACAGCAGCGATGAGCCTAAAAAAAGCGCAATAAATGGCAGGCGCAAATACATAGAAGTAATATTCATAAAGTGGATTGTGCCGCAAAACTAATTCAACAACAACCGATAAAAGCTGACCATAGTCTCCAGATTGTCAGAGAATTGTAAAAGAAAACAACTACAACCTGATCTCAAACAGGCAGGCGGGCACATCGTGGTAGTGGCTGGGCAGCCCGGATGTGTCCTTCAGATCAAACATACCAAGGAATTTGAATCCCGCATGCGTATAATGGTCAATTAACCGGGTGTTGTTCCCCAGCGTATCCAGTCTCACAAAATCTTTAGCGTTCTTCTTCGCGTATTCTTTCGCCCACTCCACAATTATTGAGACAAAGTTCTGCCCTCTGAACTCCGGGTTAGTTGCTATCCTATGGATGTATACCGCTGCATCGCCATTTCGTTCTTCCCATATCTGCTCATCACTAAAAGTAGTCGCCCATACACATGCGATATGATCGTCTATGATCAGTTTCCATTGGCGGCCCTGAGCTATTTCATTCTCTACCAGCTCCCGCTCAAACTCTGGCCATACCACTACCGTCTTCTTAGCTTTCTGATAGTCCGATGCGATCCGGTAAAGACGAAAGATCTCCGTGATATCTGCGGCTGTGCTGTTTTCTATTTTCATAGTTTTGAGGCCGATGATACCGGCTTGCTGCAAAACTAAAGCAACATGGAATGTAATGGTATAGTTTTTCTGTAAACTCACTAACATGGCCATTACTTCCGATAAATTAACTACCAGTTGCTGCATAGCGGGCGGAGGCCCGGCAGGCATGATGCTCGGCTTCCTGCTGGCAAGGGCCGGCATTGATGTCATTGTTTTGGAGAAGCATGCAGACTTCTTCCGCGACTTCCGTGGAGATACTATTCACCCCTCCACTTTCCAGCTGATGAAAGAGCTGGGACTGCTTGATGAATTCCTCCAAGTACCGCACCAGGAAATAGAAAGGTTCACCGCTGTTTTTAACCACACACCGCTACAGATCGCCGACTTTACTCACTTGCCTGGCGCAAAAAAAGCCATTGGCATGATGCCGCAGTGGGACTTCCTGAAATTCCTGCAACAGCAGGCATCACAATACTCCTGTTTCAAATTGATAATGAATGCCGAGGTCACAGACACCATAACAGAAAACGGAAGGGTCACCGGTGTAAAGACGTCATCAAAAGATGGACGTTCTGAGATAACCGCAGCTGTTGTAGTAGCTTGCGATGGCCGCCACTCCTTGCTTAGAGAAAAAGCCGGGCTAAAGGTTATCAGATCCGGCGTACCTATAGATGTTCTTTGGTTCCGTGTATCAAGGCAACAAACCGACCCATCGCAGATACTAGGCCGGTTCAGCAGCGGGATCATAATGGTTATGCTCGACCGTAACGACTACTGGCAGTGCGCTTACCTGATAGCAAAAGGCGGCTACGAAAAAATAAAAGAGAAAGGGCTTGAAGCCTTCGGGAACAACATCACACAAGTGGCGCCTTTCCTTGCCGATCGGGTGGATGAGTTGAAAAAGTGGGAAGACATAAAGTTGTTGAGCGTAGATATAGACCGTCTCCAAACATGGTATACCGAAGGGCTGCTATGCATAGGTGATGCGGCCCACGCCATGTCGCCTGTCGGCGGCGTAGGCATAAATCTCGCGATACAGGATGCCGTAGCAACCGCAAATATCCTGTACGGGCCATTGCGGGAAAAGAAACAGATCGATAATAGTCTGCTTCGCCGCGTGCAAAAAAGAAGAACATTACCCACTCGTTTTATTCAGCGCCTGCAGACCACTATTCAAAACAGTGTTTTCCAAAAAAGGCTGTCTGCTACAAATAAAACAATGAAACCACCGCTGTTCATGCGGCTATTGAACGCATTCCCGTTGTTACAAAGATTCCCTGCATATGCGGTCGGTATTGGCCTGAGGCCAGAGCACATACAAACGCCCGACGTTGGCCGTGCAGCAAAATAAATGAAAGCTTCCGGTACAAGGTATCGAATACTTTTTTACCTTGAATATTCAATACAATTCAAATGTCAGACAGGAGAAGGTTTGTGAAGTTTTCTTTGTTATCCGGCGCAGCAGTTCTGGCGGGTAAAAATCTGTTTGCAAAAACCGATAAGGGCGATAGAAAGTATGATGTGGTAAAGGACCAGCCAATCGTTATCTCTACGTGGGATTTCGGTAAGGTGGCTAATGCCGCTGCATGGACCGTGTTGAAAAAAGGAGGCCGGGCAGTAGATGCCGTTGAAGAGGGAGTGAAAGTTCCGGAAGCGGACCCGAAGAACCAGTCAGTAGGCCTTGGCGGCCGCCCGGATCGCGATGGCCGGGTGACGCTTGATGCCTGCATCATGGACGAAAACTACAAATGCGGCTCAGTGGCAGCACTGGAGCACGTGGTACACGCAATTTCTGTGGCCCGTCTCGTAATGGAGAAAACGCCTCACGTGATGCTGGTGGGTGATGGCGCTACACAGTTCGCATTGGAAAACGGCTTCAAAAAAGAAAATCTGCTAACACCCAAAAGTGAAGAAGAATGGAAGGAATGGCTCAAAACATCGAAATACGAGCCAAAGAAAAACATAGAGAACATGATGCCGGGTGGCAAGGATAACCATGACACCATAGGCATGGTAGCCATGGATAAGAATGGCAACATGGGCGGTGCCTGCACTACCAGCGGCATGGCCTACAAAATGCATGGTCGTGTGGGCGATTCGCCGATAATAGGCGCAGGCCTGTACGTAGACAATGAGATCGGCGCTGCGACCAGCACAGGCGTAGGCGAGGAGGTGATCCGGATCGTTGGTTCACACCTCGTAGTTGAACTCATGCGGCAGGGCCTGGAGCCGGAGGACGCGTGTAAACGCGCAGTAGAACGAATAATAGCCCGCAACCCTGAAAAAGCAAAAGAAGTGCAGGTAGGTTTCCTCGCGCTGAACAAGAATGGCGCTTATGGCGCCTATGCGTTGCAGAAGGGATTTTCCTATGCAGTGAAAAATGGCAATGTAGAAGATGTATTTTTTGCGAAGTACTTTTACGATGACGGCAAATAACAAACGTGACTCCTACATTTCTCGCGTTTTTTCTTCCAATCATGCAAACAAAAAATGTGGCATCGTTTCCGA
>CAINOM010000046.1 GCA_903851455.1 uncultured Bacteroidota bacterium
AACTCGACAACCACTCCCGTATTTGTTTTACCTTTACAATATGAGAAATACGAACACGAAAGCCCTTATTTTACCGATAAGTGTCTTGTCATTCCTGTTTCTTACTTCTTTCATTAAACCAAGGATAGACAGACAGCTACCCCCGCTTACCCACACAGGTGAGAATATGATGGCCTGCAGGGTGAATGGCAAAGTGATCATAGCGGGACAAAACGTTACGGATGCATCGGGTACATTGCACTTCAGCGCATCGCCAGACAATGATCTGCTATACATCTCCTGCGAGATACCATCGCCGCACTATGAGATCGAGTTGAGCATAAATTACGATGATACCCTGGGGGTATACCCCATCATCAACAGCTACCCTTATTTTGGTTATTTCTGGGATTATACACACTCCATATCTCCCAATGATTCAAACCAGTTCCAGCCGGACAAAACACATGCGGGAACAGTGAACGTCACCTACAACGATGGCAGTATCATTGCGGGAACATTCGCGATGGAAGCGGTAAACAGGAGAGGCAAAGTGGTGCACATCACCGATGGCCGGTTTGATATTATGGTGCACTAACCTGCGAAGAACCCAAGCACAAGAAAGACAGTCCCGGCGGCAGCCAATATCATACTCACATACCACATGGCTTTCTTTCGGGTGAGTATGGCAATTGCCGAAAGTGCTATAGCTATCTGGAAAATGGTGACGGACCGGGAAAGCACCACATGCTTCTTCATATGAGATTCGGAGCTTTCCGCCGCTTCTTTAGCGGTTTTCTGTATCTCTATTTTGTCTTCGTCATACTTCTTCTTTTTCTCTTCACTTTCCTTTGGCAACGGCTTACCCATTGCGTCCAGTATCTGCGCAGTCGATGCCGCTACCTCTGCCTTTATGCTCTTGGCCTGGTAGTATGCCCACTGGTCTGATGATTTGATCTGGTCCAGCATCGCCTCATTAGCGTGGTGATTGCCATAAAGGCCTGCTATTGCCGCCAGCACCGCGATGATAGCCGTAGACAAGGCCACGTGCAGTGTCCAGCGCTCCTTTTTCTCTTCAGCCGCTTCCATGGTTTCCTTAAGGCGCTCGGTAGGATCTTCTAATTCTTCCATTTTATACCACTATTTATAAAGTACGGGGAACTAGTTGGGTTATTGCTTGGTGCAGTTGCTCAGGGTATAATAGATCACCGGCGTCAGCTTAGGATGCCGCGGTATCGCAGTCAGGTTAAGCGACAAACTGGTGGCGTTTACACTGCCGTTGCCGCTTACCGAGAATGTGTCGCCCGGGCCACCCATCATGGCAGGCACTGTAAAAGTAGATCCGGTAGACGTATTGTTAGAAAGCTTTATCGTGGTCTGCAGTATATTGCCGTGGTCTTTCCATGATAGCTGCATGACGTTGTAAGTAGTATCACTGCCCACGGTAAGTGCCACCACATTGCTGTCGTCCGTATGGTTGGAATATACGCTGTAGTAAAGGCTGTCAAAAACAGCACTGTCCGGCCGTGAGTAGGTTATTACGTCATTCCCCAGGTAGGAATTCTTATAAAGCAATCTATAAACAGTTTCGCAATTCAGGCCCCCTACCCCGGAATCACAGGTGCATTGTCCGCCGCTGCACATTCCCTGGTTGAGGCAGGTCACGCCCTTGCAGGCATCCTTCGAGCAGGATGTCGTAGACATTGCTACATAAAACACGCCCAGTACAAGGATTGCGCCGAGCGCCATATATTTAATCGATTTCATAGACTTTTCGTTTTTGCCGATCCCATATATCCCAAAGTGAGGCTGGGATTTATTTTCATCATCGCAAAGGTATGTTTTCGTGTCAATTAGTGCAAATCAGTAAAATAACGGTTTTGGCCACTTAAAAAACGCTTTTAAACGGCAAATAGTATATACTGGAAAAAATAAGAGGCCGGTGTTATCACTGCACCGCGAAATTCGTACAGATATAAGTTGTATCCACGCCCGATGCCGGGGTTTTATAAAGTGTCAGGGAAGCCAGCTTTGCATAAACTGTGCCGTTGCCGGTATAGGTATAGCCGCCCACGGTGGTGCTCGTAATATTAAAATTGCCTGTCGTCAAAGTCGGATTACTCAGCGTCAGTGGCAGAACGGGTATGCTGGTAGCTCCCCCTGCCCCGTCCTGTAGGGTAAGCTGCATGGCAACATAGTTGCTGGTGGTAGCCGGAATGGAGAAAACGAGACGGTAGTTTTTATGCGCTGTGTTTACATTGGCAGATCCGGCATAAGTATTGGCAAATGCCTTCCGGAATACGTTCTCACAGGTATCGCCGCCCACACCGGTCGGACACACGCAAAAACCATCGGCGCAATAACCTGTATTAACGCAGGCAACCCCACTGCAGTTATCCTGTTTTTTGCACGAGGCATAAAACATCAGCCCTGAAATAAACAAGGTAAAAAGGCAACTCAGCGCTATGCGGGCAGGCGACTTCATTTCAGATCTTCAACAAAGGTACGATATGAGAAAGTAACCGGGCGGGCACTTATCCCGCCCGGCATTTTTTTTAACGGATCGCAGGAGCGGAGTTGTTAACCACAGCCATTACTTCGTCATAATTTTTCCAGTTGGTATTCGGGTGGGCTTTGCGGGTAGTGCCACTTATTGCTACAACCTTAAAAGTAACGGTAGCCAGTGAAAATGTTGAATTATCGGATACATCAAAAAAGAACGTCACGCCGCCTGAATAGAACTGATATGTGTAGGTGTACGATTGGGTACTGGTACTGTAAATGGTAAGCGGCATGGCTTCCCAAACTCCTGTCGAATTCTGGATAAATGCAGAAACCGTACCATTGTCAACGACATCGGTGGTGATATCTACGTCTGCTACATCTGAACTATATTCCCAATACGAGCTGTTGTACGACCAGTTGGATGCGGTAAGTGTCACTGTTCCTGAATGGACGTTAACTACACCGTTGGTGCCATTGGTGCCGTTAGTCCCGGCCGGGCCCTGGGGGCCGGTATCGCCCTTGCTTCCTTTCGTGCAACTTCCTAAAGTTGCCGCCAGCATTAAAAACGCTGCTGTCATTTTGATCGTGTGTTTTTTCATTTGATGTGTTTTTGGTTTTATTGTGAATAAAAAATTTAAGCTTGCAATTGGGGAATATAGCCGAATCTCAAAAATAGTGTTTTATATATGTTCTCATTCTTTTTGATGTAATAAATTAATAGGCAAGGCTTTTTGTAAGTTGCCAATTTTAAAGCTTTCTGAAAGCGCTGCCGGGAAGCGGTTTAAAGATTTTCCTGCGTTGTTTGTTAGTTCTAAAATAATAACAATATTTTTGCAGCAACTAAAAACGTATTTGTAATGAAAAAACAATTCTTATTCCTGGCAGGCAGTGCTATTCTGTTCGCATCTTGCGGAAGCAACAACAACAACAACCAGGCACAAACCCAGGCGCAGATAGACTCGACCGTTAAAGCGCAGCTGAACGAACATGATGCTGCCAATGCTGCTAAGAATGATTCTACTTTGAAAGCAATAGAGCAGGAAAAAGCCAGCGCGGCAGCCAAAGAGCACCACGAAGGCAGGAAAGAAGAACATAAGGGAGAACCAGCACCAGCGCCTACACCTACCGTAGCGCCAGCTACACAGGGTGGTCTTCGCGGCCATTCAGACCAGAGCCAGAATCAAAAGGGTGGCAATGCTGCTACGACTACTGCGAAATCAGGCGGCGGCCTCAGGAGTCACTCTGACCAGAACCAGGGACATTAATCAGCAATACTATATAAGACAATAAAAAAACCCGGAATTCCGGGTTTTTTTATTGTCATTG
>CAINOM010000047.1 GCA_903851455.1 uncultured Bacteroidota bacterium
GAAATTTATTAGAAGGCCTGTTTTCATATTGTATGCTTCGAGATAATTTATCGCTTGAGCCAGATGGACATCTTCTAATAATATTACTGCTTTTAGTTCCACCATTATTTCATTTTCAACGAAAAAGTCCACCCGGCGTGTTCCAATATGCCGGTCCCGATAAAAAATGGACATTTCTTTCTCTCTTTCAAAATGAAGTCCATCATATTCCATTTCAATTTCCAACGCACGTTGATAAATGACTTCCTGGAAACCATTTCCTAAAGTTGCATGAACTCTCATTGCGCAACCAATAATTTTAGCTGTACAATCATTAAATTCTTCGGCTGTGCGTTTGGTGTCCATAAACGAAGTAAATAAAAAAGCATAAAAAATTCCAGCATTTCCGAAATTCGATAAATTCCAGTTCAGACATTTAATACTTCGGCTATTTCTGCGATGAGGTCGCGGGCGGGTTGTACCAGCGCAATTACTTCCTCTGGTTCAAACACGAAATAATCAATGTAATCGCCGCTGAGCCTGAGGTCGAAAATAATCGTATAATATTCTCCTGACTGCTGACTAATAATTCCAGGTTTCAAAAAATGCAGTCCGAACATTTGCTTTGTTCCGGTATGTGTTTTGGAATTGATTTCCCTGCTTGCGAGTAATGCGCTGACTGCATAAAAGCAAGCATAATAAAGACGATTAACGGCGGTTGCCCAAAGTTCATTTTGGATATGTACTTCTATCTCATTTTATGTGCTTTTTGCTTTATCAAACCGGAACTTAACCAGATCCGATGTTTTATTGTCACTCATAACAAGATGCCCTCCCTGCTCACATTATCGTAAAAAGGAGTTTTTTTGTAGGTGGTTTCCCACGTTATCGCGGGGGAGAAAAACAGACTGATCACTCTGCCTATTTCCAATTCTATCCGATACAGGGGAGATGTTATCTTTCTCCTGTCCTCCAGTGTCACTTTATCTTTGTTCAAAAGCACCAGCAGATCAATATCAGAATCCTGGCGATAATCGCCACGGGCATACGAACCGTATAAAATAAGCATAGCTCCGGGCGCGGTAGCCTTTACTGAATTTTTTATGAGTTGCAGTATGTGGTCTTTGTCAACCATACACAAATATACAATTTTTACTTTTGGTGGAATAGCGGACTAATCCAGCTTATCCAGATAACTCAGCAACTGGTTCCAGGTATAGTTGTTACTATCGAGCTGCAGGCCATAGGCTGAGTTGATAGCGTCGAGCAGCAGTTGCTTGCTGTCGGCTGCCAGGAAGGATTTAGGTGATCTTACCTGCCCGCCGTAAGACACGGTCATCTTTCCTCTATGCACATTTTCCGGTGTAAAGAAGTTGTACTTATCATCATACACAGAGAGCTTGCCGCTGTGTATGACGCGGGATAATTTACCACCATTAACAGTCCTGCCCAGGTCAGGGCAAACGCATTAAAATTTGTCAACCCCAGTTAGGACGGCCATTAGGTAATCTTTGCTCCAACTTGATTTTTTACGTCTGGTCTTGATACTTATTCGTTTTACGCCTCTATAGTCATCATGCTGCTTTAAAAGGTTGA
>CAINOM010000048.1 GCA_903851455.1 uncultured Bacteroidota bacterium
CACTAAAAGAACAAATTCAGCAATAAATGCCGATATTCAAATATGCGCAAAGATACGTATTATTGATATGTGTACGCTCAGTAAGTTATATCCCACGAATAGGTGTAAATTTGACATCCTTAAACAAGATATACATTAGATGTTTTTTTGCTTCGTCTTTGGCCTTGAGCCCTGGCTTCTGCCCCCGGCGGTTGAAATGATCGAAGCGTTGAAGGCAAAAGGCCACCAGGTGAACGTAATTTATGCAGAATATCGTGGTGAGCAACCAGACCCAAAGGACTACGATAGCGCGAACACATTTAATATCATACCCAAACAAAGCGGATATAAAAGGATACTGACCCACACCAACCTTGCAAAGTCAGTAAGGAGACTTCTGTCGAAGAACGGAGTGGATATACTGATCGCCTGCGATATACTATCGTTGCAAGCTATATCCGGCATCAGCGGGGTAAAGAAAGGGTATTGGGGATTTGAGATCGCAAACGCACCCACAAAAATGAGGTTGTCGTTTGACTATTACCGTGCGCTCCGCTTCCCAGGATGGGTGAGGGGATTGAATTTTTTCCTGGCGCCATCGCAGAGCAGGGTTGAGAAAATACGCAGGCGTAGCGGAAAGAAAGGACCGGGCGAAGTGATCTATAATTGCAGGCGCTATGAAGAACGGCAATTAAACCAAACCCAAAACAAAGCAGCGAAACTGGTTTATACCGGCCGCGTGTCGGAAGCGCAGTATATAGAAGAGATCATAGACGCTATGGAGCTGTTGCCACCTGGAGTGACATTGCATATTGCGGGACAGGTCAGCGATACATATGCCAGGAAGCTAAACGAGAAAATTAATGCTAACGCAAAAATAAAAGGGCGAACGTTTCTGCTGGGCAGGTTGAACCGCGAAGACGTTTATGACCTAGTAAACTCCGCGGACATTGGTTTTGTGTTTTATAACACGACAATGAGCGATGAAGCGGAAGACCCTGCACCGAACAAACTGAGTGATTATATTGCCGGCAACATTTGGATAGTAGGCGGACCGCAGGCTTATATAAAATACTGGCTGGAAGACCGGCATGCTGGAGTTTGCATCAACCAAATCAATAAGACAGCGATCGCAGGCGCGATAGAGAAAATTCTTTCGGGCGATGAGTTTAAAGACAAGGCTGTGCTCAATAAGTTATACAGGGATGAGCTGAATATGGATGTGCAGGCTGAAAAATTATTAACATTGGTAAAGGGTTTATAAATTACGGAAGATGTGCGGCATAGCTGGTTATATAGGTAATAGCAAGGAGGAAGGTCTGAGGTTTGCTAACAGGGCAAGTACGCTGCTGCAGCACCGTGGGCCTGACGACAGCGGCATATATAACGATGAGCAGGTAACACTACTCCACCGCCGCTTATCCATACTTGAATTATCTGAACTTGGTCACCAGCCCATGGAATCATCGTGCGGGCGATACAGTATGATCTTTAATGGTGAGATATATAACCATCTCGATCTTCGAAAACGCTTCATGGCAGATCATCCGTTTAAGGGCCATGCGGATACGGAGACGATCATAGAACTATTCCGGCTGCAACAGGAAAACATGCTGAAAGAAATGGTGGGCATGTGGGCGCTGCTGATATGGGACAAGCAACAGAAGAAACTGTTTGTGACCAGGGACCGCTATGGACAGAAGCC
>CAINOM010000049.1 GCA_903851455.1 uncultured Bacteroidota bacterium
CTGCCCGTAACATCAGCTATCGTGTGAATAAGTTGCCAGGCCTTGAAGGGTTTCGGCACGTAAGAGTTCATCCCGGATTCTGTGCACATATCCAGGTCGGCACGTAGTATGCTGGCGGTGAGTGCGATGACCGGGGTCTTACTTTTAGGCGCCGGCATTTGAGACCTTATGTATTTTGTCGCTTCAATGCCGTTCATCACCGGCATCTGCACATCCATAAGTATTACATCATAGTCGTTTTGCCGCAGCATCTGTATGGCCTCCTGGCCGTTGGTCACAAGGTCTATCTGCATTTTGGCTTTTAACCGCAGCGTTTCGTTTACCACGAGCCGGTTATACTCATTATCATCTGCGACCAGCAGGCGCAACCCATTGAGGATATTCCCATCTATCCGCTGCTCCTGTGCTATGCGCTGCTGCAATTTTTCAGGAGAGCCAGCTAAGTAAGTGATCGTAAAACTAAAAGTACTGCCACTCCCTTCCCTGCTCTCCACTACAATATTACCGCCCTGCAATTCCACTAATTGTTTGGATATGGAGAGCCCAAGCCCGGTGCCGCCAAACTTACGCGTGTCCGAACTGTTCGCCTGGGTAAAACTCTCAAACAAAGTTTGCAGCTTATCGGCCGGTATACCCATTCCTGTATCGGTTACTGAGAATCGCAGGGACAGCTGGCCATCAGCTTCGCTTACCTTATTTACAACTATCTCCACGCTGCCTTTAGCCGTAAATTTTATAGCATTACCACCAAGGTTGATCAGTACCTGGTTGAGGCGATAAGGATCGCCCACTACTACATCGTCTATGCTATCGTCGATATGAGTAATGAGCTGCAGCCCTTTTTCCTCCGCCTTGTACGACAGTGTGTCTCCGACTTGCTTTATCGCATCGGTCAGCGAAAAATCGATACTTTCCAACTCGAGTTTACCCGCCTCTATTTTCGACAGATCAAGGATATCGTTAATTATATGGAGTAGTATATCCGACGACTTGCTGATGGCAGTAAGATACTCCACCTGGTCTGGCCGTGGCCCTTTTTCAATCAGCAGATCGGTCATGCCGCTTACCGCATTCATAGGTGTGCGTATTTCGTGGCTCATGTTCGCCAGGAACTGCTGCTTGAAACGTTCGCTTTGCTCCGCGCGGTTCTTTTGTATCTCAATAGCCATTTTTTGTTTCCGGGAAATGCGCAGCGACCGGAAAACGAAGCCTGCAAAACCCAGCATTAACACCAATCCGCCGAGCAGAAAATTGCGAATATTTTTCTGGTTGTTGATCTCCTTCTTAGAAATGGCTTCTTTCTTAACAGTCTCGGCTTTTATCGAATCCTGCTTCTTATCAAAACCATATTGCATTTGCAAGCTGGTAAACTTGTTCTCGCTCGCCTTGTTAAATACGGAATCGTATAGCCTCTTGAACGACACTTCACTTTCATACGCCGGCTTATAGTTCCCTCGCCGCGCATAAATTATAGCGAGATTCCGGTACGCCTCTTTTAAATGATCTTTCGACCCGGTTTTCATAGCTAGTGAAAGTCCTTTACGCTCATATTTCAGGGCTTCCCCCAGGTTGCCCAGTTTTTCATATGCTGCACCAAGGTGTATAGAGGCAGATGCAATTTCATTCATAAATCGTACTCCTGAAACAATATCATACGACTGCTTGTAGTATTTCAACGCTTCCGCATAATTGGCTTGGGCAAAATATACATCGCCGATAAAACCATTAGACCATGACATCCAGGATGAGTCATTATTTTTCCCGGCTAACAGTAATGCCAGCCGCTCGTTAGTCAAAGCATCGGGGA
>CAINOM010000050.1 GCA_903851455.1 uncultured Bacteroidota bacterium
AGCCAGGTGCCATAGGGCTGTTTGTCATTGGGCTCAAGCGATATGTGCCAATTCGTTTTTTGCCGCTCGCCCGTGGTCGACGAGCAGCCGCACAACGCGAGCAGCAGGGTAGCGATATATAAGTAGTGTCTCCTGATCATGCGCCAAGTTGTTTTCTCAGGTTATTGAACAGATCACTATATTGCTGGTATGCAGGCGCAGGCAATGTAAAATGCCCGTACCATACATACTCGTATTGGCGGGACAGTTGTTTGAAAGGTTGCTTGTAGTTGCCGCTTAACTCGGTATAATACTCGTAGTTCGTTTTGTCAGTCCGGTACTGTATCAGTTCCTGTCGTTGCAATAGCTGCAATAACCACATATAACGATACCTCACCGCCATGCGCAGGTCGTTGTTAGCCAGCGCCTGCTGCAGTAATGTTTCCCAGTTTGTGGAAGCTATATTTTCTTCATCACCTCCGGCAGCACTGCCCTCGTTCATCATTTTCTTGTTTTTCCGGAACATGAAGCTGCCGCTGTCTGCGAATATCCGGTAGATCACGTAAATAGCAATGCCGATAATTAATAGCCAGATCAGCCAGCGGGCCGCATCAAAAAAATTTGCAATGGCCCGGAGCAAGTGGATCATCCAGCTGTCGTGCGGCGGTTCAACGGGTTTTACGACTTCTTTCTCGGTCGCGTAGTTAAACGCCTTATCATTGGTCAGCTGTTGCCACTCGAATGGCGTGATACGGTCGGCTGCCAAAGCAACAGATCCCACCGACGGGCAGAAGAAAAGCAGCAAACAAAATACCGGTATATATATCCTTTTTGAAAACAGGTACATGACTTCTTGCTTTAGTTAATACCTTTTTCCATGTTAGAAATAGTCTTGCCCATCCGCTTGCTTACCCTGATGGGGTAAATAACAAAATACCAAACACTGAAGCTGGCAGAAGACACCAGGATACAGAGACTGAGCCACAGCGGCATGCCGGTATGCCGTGTCACAAATCCTTCGAAGAAAGCCGCAACTATAAATATAGGCACAAGGCTCACGATTATTTTCACACTGTCCTTGGCCGCTGATTTCAAGGATTGGAGCCGGGTATAGGTGCCGGGAAACAATATTGAATTGCCGATGGTCAGCCCGGCATAGCCAGCGATCACTATTGCCGACAGTTCAAGCGTTCCATGTACCATGATCACGAGCAAGGATTTAAATCCCATATTATGATGGAAGAACATAAACTCAAAGACACCTACCATAAGGCCGTTGGTAAACAAAAAGTACAGAGTACCAACACCCGCGAAAATGCCCATTGAATAAACCATGAACGCGACCCGGATATTGTTGAACGCTATATACAGGAACATCGACACTTCGTTACCATCTTTATATACGCCGAATGGATCGCCATTGGCAATGTTGCGTTCGGTCATATCCACATATCTGTCTCCCAGCACCGACCGTACAAAAGTGGGGTCATTGTATGCCGAAAAAACGCCGATAGCCACAAACGCGAGGAAAAACAGGAAGGTAAATAACAGCAGCTTATGCCTTTTCCGGATCACTAATGGGAGTTCAGTGGTCCAGAACGTAATGAGCCTGTGCTTTTTTTCTTTCTTGTTCTTATAAATAGAGAGGTAGATATTGGCTGCAAGTCCGTTGATATATCGTGAGGTATTGCCGTAAGGGAAAAAGGTCTTTGCATATGAGAGGTCGTCTACCAGGTAGGTGAACCTCTTTGCCACTTCATCAGGGTCGTCGGTGGGCTGCTGGTAGTTTTCCCAGCGCTCAATATTTTGCTTAATAAACTGGCCTTCGCGCATACAGGTTTAAAAAATAAAGATAATTGAAAAAGGCCAGATCCCTGAAGGGGCATTTATACCGCCAGGAAAGTACATCGAGATAAAATCAGCAATAAGGTATCCGCAAAGCGCGAATTTATCACCTCAATAAAGTTGAAAAAACGACAACGCAGACATTTGGTGCCCACCCTGACTTAAATGGCTTTTTATG
>CAINOM010000051.1 GCA_903851455.1 uncultured Bacteroidota bacterium
AAAGTAGCTTCACGAAAATGGGGGAATTTTTGATTAACTGGCAGTAAATATCTTTCCATATATTTATGGTACTACAATAACATGCGGACAGGGGTTTTACTTATTATGTGTGTGTTACTTTTTTCCTGCAGAGAGAAGAGGCCGCTGCTTTATCCCTGGGAAGAGAAGCTGACGCTGGAGCAAAAAGGGCTCAAAGGAAAAGTGAAAAGCCTGCTGGAGCACCGCTTCGGATTCGTTGACTCGAACGGTATGTCACAAAAAGTACTTACCGAAAAAGAGCTGGACGTTTTTGATAGTTCAGGGCATTTGGTAGAATCCAACGTCACTACCTACTCTGCGGTAGATAGCAACGAAACAAGGAACCTATACACCTACCGCACCGATTTCAAGATCGTAAAAAAGGAAATATTCGATAAGTACAGCACCATACCACAGGTCATCACCTATTATTATGGTGATAAAGGCAGGGATACCCTGGAAATAGAACAGTTCCAGAACAGGAACTTCGGCGCAAAGACCACCTTGTCTTACGATGCAGACAACAGGGTGATAGAAAAGCGGCATATCCCTATCGGCAATTTTACCGACAGCAACTATATCCAACCATATGTGACGCGCATCAACTACATTGTGAACAACAGGGTGGAGGCGAGCACTTTCACCCCGGACGGCGAACTGACCTGCAAATGCGTGTATAAATATGATAAAGGGGGCAACCTGATCATACTGAGCCATTATGACCAATCTGAATTCTTACTGGACAAAACAGTATTCGTCCCGTCGGGCAATAATTACGAAAGCATTACGTACGGGCGCGACAGCGCAATTCAGTATAAAGCCGCCCATACCGAAGATAGCCCGGACAAATACGGCAATGCAACCAGGATATCAGGTGTGCGGAACGGAAAGCTGACCTTCCTGGCTGAGCGGCAGATAGAATACTATCATTAGACGCTCAAACTCCATTACCTCCATCCTTTGTTATTAAAGCTCAGAAAGATTACGAATCTTTGCGGCAGCCTTCGATCTGTTCATGAGCAATACTTCTTCTTTTAAAAACTCCACCGTTGCCCTGTTCATAGGTATTATGTCGCTTGCCCTGTTTGCAGAGAGCTCTATACCCTACTTCTACGCCGAGTATAAAAACAAACCACAAAACAAATTCCTGGGCCAGATCATCTACACCCCTGACCAGGACATGTATTTTTCGTTCATCCGGCAGGCTCGGGACGGGCATTTTGTATTCAGTAACCGGCTTACCTACATCCCTAATAGGCCTGCTTTCGTGAACCTACAATTCTGGCTGGTGGGGGCCATACAGCGGGCGACCGATATTTCGGAGAACGGTATCTATTATGTGTGGCGCTACCTGGGCATTTTACTGCTCTCCATAGGTATCTTCCTGCTTGCACGTATTGTCTTGCCCACTACACGGCAGGTGTGGGCGTGCCTGCTGCTGCTTTTGTTCACCGGTGGGTTTGGCTTCCTGTTTGCCATGCTCAACAGCGCGCACCTCATAGGTCTTGAGGCCGCACATGCCGGCATACTGGATATGAAATTCGGCATGCTGCCGTTTCAGCAGGCAATGACCAATCCTAATTTCTCGTTCCCTCACGGGCTTATTCTTATTGCCTATTCGCTATACTTGCTAGGCGAGCAAAAGAGCAATGCCAGGTACTACGTTTGGTCCGGACTGGTTTTCAGCATCATAGGCCTGGTGCGCCCTTACGATATTCTGCCGCCGTTTGCCGTCTTCCCGGTTTACTTACTGATCACAAACGGTGGTTTTAAGTTTGACTTCCGGTCGTTGCTTACCCGGCTACTGCCATTATTTATGCTCATCCCGGTATTGCTCTATAACTTCTGGCTGTTCAAAGTCAACGATGTCTTTAAATACTGGTCGCTACAGGGGCTTAATGCAAGCAGTATACCATCTGTGCCATGGCACTATTCCGCCTACGGCATTGTGGGCATCCTGGCCATAATGCGGGTAGCACAGATGAAAACAAACCCACTCATCAAAACTGATAAAGTCCTGC
>CAINOM010000052.1 GCA_903851455.1 uncultured Bacteroidota bacterium
AGGCTTTTATAATTAGTGCTGAAATAGGCATTGTCATGGTTGTTGCGCTCCACTTTGTAAAATCCCGGCGAATTCGTTTTGTGGTATTCTACTGCGAAATTCCAGTTGGGCTTTATGGCTTGTGTATGCATAATACCTGCCGTTTGCTCCAGTTTAGAACCCAGCAGGTAATTGAAAATAGAGTACGGCCGGTTGGTATTGTAAAACGGAAGGCTGTCCACATTAAACCGATAGACATCAAAGACATGATAACCGAGGGAAGGTCCCATCCTGTCTTCAGGTGTGAAGAGCAGATTATTTACCGGGCTGCCGAGGTTGCCGAGATCGTTGTACCATGGCTGTGTGAAAGGCGTTCTCTGGAAGGTGTGCAGGGAGGTGTCGGGATAATAGATACGTGAAGAGTTCAGTTTCTCATAGGTGATCCTGGCCTCTTCATCTTTCCATTTAGCGGTATTCGATTTATTCGCATTTGTATCCCGCTGAGGAGCATTGGCAATGGTATTGGGCTGGGCTGGGTTTCCGCCGGACATTGATGACTGGGCAAACGCACCTCTCACGCATAGCAGCAGGCATAGCAGCAATAAGCAGGTCCGGGTTTTCTTCTGAATGATATTTATCAATGCCTTGCCCAAAAAAAGTTTGGGCAAAGTTAATGATGTTAGCCTGTCTGAACTATGGTTGAGCTGACTTATTTGATGAATATAAATGCTATTATGAAAAAATTAGCAAACTGTTTTCTCCACGAAACCGGCATCTGAGCAGCGGTTACAGCCTTTTTACCAGCGCCGCTACCAGTCCCGCCATTTTTGGCGCAGCGGCATTTGCAGCTTCCAGCACCTCTTCGTGGGTTATGATCACCGGTACATCGGTTACGCCCAGGTCGGTAATTACGCTTAGGGCAAATACGCGCATGCCGGCATGACGGGCCACGATCACCTCGGCCACCGTACTCATACCCACCGCATCACCGCCCATTATATGCAGCATGCGGTATTCGGCGGGGGTTTCGAAGGTTGGGCCCTGCAGGCCTATGTATACGCCTGTTCTTACGCTAATGCCCTGTTCGCCGGCTATGTCCTTAGCCAATGCGATCAGGTCGTGGTCATAAGCCTTGCTCATATCCGGGAATCGGGTGCCCAGCCGTTCGTCATTAGGGCCACGTAACGGGTGCTCAGGGCAAATATTGATATGATCCTTTATGATCATCAGGTCGCCTATGGTGAAGCCCGGATTAGTGCCCCCTGCCGCATTAGAGATGATAACGGTCTCTACGCCGAGGGCTTTCATCACCCGCACGGGGAAAGTTACTTCCTCCATGCTGTAACCTTCATAATAATGAAAGCGGCCAGCCATGAGCATAACGGGGCAGTTGCCTATTTTACCAAAGATGAGCTGTCCTGAATGGCCCTCTACCGTAGAAACCGGGAAATTAGGAATATCTGAATACGGTATGGATGTCTCTCTTTCGATCATATCTACCAGCCCGCCCAGGCCACTGCCCAGTATGATGCCTACCGTTGGGTTAGTGGCTGTCTTTTGCTGTATAAAGGAGGCGGTAGCCTGTATCCTGTCGTATAAACTCATTATGAATGATTGATTGGTTGCGGGCAGCGCATGCAGCTACCCCATAGGGCGCAAAGATAAAAGGTTCTGGAAATCTGAATGTTAACTTACGCGCATTGCTTCGGGTTACCCCTCGGAGGTTGGCAACACATTGTAGGCAATGGCGGGCTCGTAGCCGGGGTTCACCGCCTCGTTTACATGCACTTTTTGCCTGGACGGCTGGGTGGCTTGCGCGGAAGGCAGGCTGATACCGGACAAGCCAAGCATATGGCGCTGCTCAATGGTATCATGAGCCGCCTTGCGCTCCAGGTGCTGGCCCACTATAGTCTTGATGTCTTTGCCTGCCACATGCAGTATATCGTTCTTCAACCTTATCTCCCGGGCCATGCGGCCTATAATAAAGACCAGCACCACACTGATGGCGGTAATACCGTATACAGCTATGATGAAGTAAGCCAGGTTGGTAGCTCCGGCCTCATTACGAACCTTTGAGTTGTAAAATATATCGCCCATAATGCTGAAGGGATATATCATATGCATAAAGCCAATGAAGGCGAGGCCGCCGAGGCTAACGATGTAACAACTGATCTCGGAAATAATTAAGGTGCCGCTGCTTAGAAGCCTTTGGGCTGCTGGTTTTCTGAGGGATGTTGCGAGCGGGTCCAGTAATTCGATCTGTTCATTGATCATTATCCGCTCTTCCCTGAACTCATGCAACAGATCATCTTTAAGGGTGGTTAATGCCATTCGTAAAGATTGTTTGATACAAATATAATGTTACCGTAAAGTTATTTGTAGTTAAGTATCCACAGGGTGTTAATAACGGGGTGGGTTTTATGGAATGAGTAATTGGCAGTTTGGAATTTGGACTGGCTATTTATTTTTTGGAGGGATCTTGCCTTGTATCGAAAAAGGTCATCAATTCTGTCTTGCCTCGCTTTTTTCTATAGAGCAAAATTGAGCCGGTCGGACAGTTAGCGCAACCTCCATAAGTCAAATGTTGTGGAACCGCACTAACATTCCATAAAACGCGATAAGTACGAAATCTCCGTACCTTTGCGCACTTTTTAAATCGGTCATAACTCGCTTTCGACTTATGACTCACGACTTACGACCAGAATGAAATACGAAAAAGAAATATCGCTGCGCCGCACATTCGCCATCATATCCCACCCGGATGCCGGTAAGACCACGCTTACGGAAAAGCTGCTGCTGTTTGGCGGCGCCATACAGGTGGCGGGTGCAGTAAAGAGCAATAAGATAAAGAAGCATGCAACCAGCGACTTTATGGAGATAGAGCGGCAGAGGGGTATCTCTGTGGCCACATCGGTAATGAGCTTTGAATACAATAAAACCCTCATCAACCTGCTGGATACTCCGGGTCACAAGGACTTTGCCGAGGATACCTACCGCACACTTACTGCTGTGGATAGTGTAATACTGGTGATAGACAGTGTGAACGGTGTGGAAGAGCAGACCCGCAAACTGGTAGAAGTGTGCCGTATGCGCGACACGCCTGTGATCGTGTTTGTGAACAAGCTGGACCGAGATGGTAAGTTCCCCTTCGACCTGATGGACGAAATCGAAAAAGAGCTGAAACTATCGCTGCATCCGTTGTCATGGCCTATAAATATGGGCAAGGAATTCAAGGGTGTATACAACCTCCACGACAGCAGCCTGAACCTGTTCACTGCCAGCCAGAAATCGACTGAAGAAAATACGGTGCCCATCGGCGATCTTAACGATGCGCTGCTGGACGAAAAAATTGGCGAGCGTGATGCCAACCAGCTACGCGAAGATGTAGAGCTGCTGCAAGGTGTATATGGCGCGCTGGATGTAGATAAATACCTCGAAGGCAAAATAGCCCCGGTGTTCTTCGGCAGTGCGGTAAATAATTTTGGTGTCAAGGAGTTGCTGGATACATTTATCCGCATAGCCCCGCACCCGCAGGGCCGCAATACCGACAAGCGCTATGTAGCGCCGGATGAAGATAAATTCACCGGCTTCATTTTCAAGATACATGCCAACCTCGATCCCCGCCACCGCGACCGTATCGCGTTCCTGCGTGTGTGCTCCGGAAGGTTTGCTCGTAATACTTACTACAAACATACAAGACTCGATAAAGAAGTTCGTTTCAGCAATCCTTATTCCTTCATGGCGCGTGAAAAGGATGTGATAGAAGAGGCTTATCCCGGCGACGTAGTGGGCCTGTTTGACACCGGCACCTTCAAAATAGGGGATACGCTTACTGAAGGAGAGACACTGCAATTCACTGGTATACCAACCTTCTCACCGGAGATATTCAAGGAGCTGGTGAACAAAGACCCGATGAAGACCAAGCAGATGGAGAAAGGTGTGCGCCAGCTTACCGATGAGGGTGTAGCGCAGCTGTTCACACAACATGGCGGCAACCGCAAAATAATAGGCTGCGTTGGTGAGCTGCAGTTTGAAGTGATACAGTACCGCCTGCTGCAGGAATATGGCGCATCCTGTTCATTCGTGCCACTGTCGTTCTACAAAGCCTGCTGGATCACCGGTGATAAGAAAGCCATTGAGGATTTTGCTCGCTTCAAGCAAAGCAACATCATGGAAGACAAGGATGGCAACCTGGTATACCTGGCCCAGAGCGAATGGTTCCTGAACACCGAGCGCCAAAACAACCCCAAGATCGAATTCCACTTCACATCGGAGTTTAAGACTGCGATGGCTAAATAGGCTCATATTCGCATAAAATGCTTAACTTTAATATACTCACTTAGGTACTATGTTGCGAAAAGTTATTAAGCCTGATAATAGAAATATTTCTATCGAGCTGCCACAAAATTTCGTTGGTAAGCAGGTGGAGGTGTTGGCATTTACTATTGATGATACTACCGGTGCTTCGGTCGGAGAAGACAAGTTATTCACGCACTTTGCAAGCGAAAAAAGCCTTTCTAAAGATTGGTTGACCTCTCAGGAAGATGATGTATGGCGGGATTTATAAAAGGAGACATAGTGGTTATACCTTTCCCGTTTTCTGATCTGTCCGGCTCAAAGCGACGACCAGCTTATGTACTGGCAGACCTCCCCGGCGACGATATAATTTTGTGCCCAATCACCAGCCAGTATTCACGAGATAGTTTTGCAGTGCTGCTTACTGAGACAGATTTTGCCTCCGGCTCGCTTCCTGCGGTTTCATTTGTCAGGCTTACTAGAATTTTCACTGCAGATAAAAACATAATTGTCCGTAAAACAGTTACTGTTAAGTCTGAAACGAAAGAGAAGGTTTTTCAGCGATTGATAGACCTGTTGAAGTAGCCAAGGGTCTCAAGCTCACATTCACATCGCGATTATTGGTCCGTTTTTTATTTCTAATAATAAATTAGATATAATATCTATTTTTACAGTTCACATAAATCTATTTTATGAGGAATATAGTTTCTGCTATTGCATTGATATGCATACTAGGTCTCTGTTTTGTGTCCTGTTCAGGCAATGGTACACAGGAAAATAAAACGGCTGCGAAAGACACGGTAAAACCAAAGTGGCAAGACCCGCAGCGGGGAAAGATATGGGGAAAGGTAAACTATGTACAGATACCGTTGACGGCAATTGAGAACCATATTCTCGGGCCGGTAAAATCTGTGCGGTATACAGAGTATATAATGGATGCAAAAGATGGCACACGGGCGCTTGCCGACAGCGGCTACAATGTATATGATAAGGCAGGGCACCTCATTGACCAGAATGAATACAGCAACGATGGTAAACCAAAATGGAAATGTGTTTACAACTACGAACAGAACAAGGCTACGCTTTGGGACATAAAAGTGTACCTGTCAAAAGATATGTCGCAAGTGACATTCAAGTATGACGACA
>CAINOM010000053.1 GCA_903851455.1 uncultured Bacteroidota bacterium
AAAGCCGCCCCGAAAAAAGCTGCAGCTAAAAAGGCCGCACCTAAGAAAGTGGCCGCAAAGAAAGCTGCGCCTAAGAAGGCTGTGGCCACAAAGAAATCCGCCACCGCAAAGCCAGCCGTTGCTCCCGCAGCACAACCAACAACCGTAAACGCCTATGTCAACTTCAACGGCAATTGCGAAGAGGCGTTCAACTTTTACAGATCTGTGTTCGGCGGCAATTTTGCATACTTCGGTCGTTTTAAGGACGTTCCCTCAATGGATGGCAATCCAGTGCCCGCAGCCGATGCTGATAAGATCATGCACGTTTCACTGCCGATAAGCAAGGAAACCATACTAATGGGCAGCGATTTTTCCAGCTCTATGCCCTACCCTTATGCCGCAGGTAACAACTTTGGCTTATCTATAGCCGTGGGCAGCAGGAAAGATGCCGATAGGATATTTGGTGGCCTGTCTGCCGGAGGTAAGGTAACGATGCCTATGGCTGATACTTTCTGGGGTGCATACTTTGGCATGTTTACGGACAAATATGGCGTCAACTGGATGGTGAATTATGACAAACCACACAATTAATATTCCATTTTAAGCAAATAAAAAAGCCCCGTTAATGGGGCTTTTTTATTTGCAGGACAACACAGAAAATGATTTGAATTATATAGCATTATTAATAACTGTAAAATATATGCGCAAAAAGCGGCTCAAATATTTCCTTTTCTCATAACGAGCTATATCTTTATACACCCAAGCTATTTTTATGACGAGCAAGCTTTTAATAAAAGCCTCACATCATATACTATTTGTATTATTCGCATGCTGCAGCACTGCGCAGATAGCTTATTGCCAGAACGGTTCCCCTCAGCCAGGTGTTACACTTGTAGATACAACAGCCAAACCAAAAAAGGACTCCGCCGCCCAGGCCGGCCACAAACTACACGTCGTTTACGAGAATGCAGGTTTTAAAAAGGATGGGAACGTACAGATAAAAGAGATCGCCTCCGCCGGCATGAGCGAAACGGATACAACAGAAGCTAAGGACAGCAGCTCGGTTGCAGATGCTGCTTCCATGCCGGATCCAGCACCCGCCAGGAAACAAGACAGTAACAAAGAGATAAATACCGGGAACAAAGAAGTCGTAACCCGGACATATGAGGCAGCTCCCTACGAAGAGTCTGTCGATCCACTTATCAGCAAATATGCGGAGAAGATTGAGCAGGATGTGCGCGACATTAATAATTACCCACTCTACCGGTTCATAGACCAATGGTATGGCGCGCCTTATAAATATGGAGGCACAGATATCAACGGCATAGACTGCTCGGCATTTTCTCAAAAGCTGTACGACAAGGTATACAGCACCGGCATCGTGCGCACCGCGAAGCAACAGCGCAAAAGCACCGAACACATAAAAGACTATGATGATGCCGCCGAAGGAGATCTTGTATTCTTCCGCATACACCACATCCGTATCTCTCACGTCGGTGTCTACCTGGCAAACGGTTACTTTGTGCATGCGTCCCGCTCCCAGGGAGTGGTGATCAGTAATCTGAATACTCCTTATTGGCGCCACCGCTATGCCGGCTGCGGCAGGGTACAGAAAGAAAATAAGGCTGTCCTCGAGTCTGATTTTTCAGTGAGTCCTACACAGTAACGCCGCAAAAAATAATTTGCCTAGTTTTACGTCTTTATCCCGTTCCACGGCTGCCATTTGCTAAATATACCCGCATCCATATTACACGACCTGCAGGCGATCGAAGGCTTTGATGAAACCGCCTTCCTGGCGGCCCACACTATGCCCGCACCCGTTTCTGTCCGCCTGAACCCGGCAAAGGACATAGGTCTCTTTTCGGCCAACGAAAAAATCCCGTGGTGCAGTAATGGTGTATACTTGAATGAAAGACCGGTTTTCACGCTTGATCCTGCCTATCATGCCGGTGCCTACTATGTGCAGGAAGCTTCTTCCATGTTTTTGGCCCACATGCTGGAAACCATACTTCAGGATAAAAAAGGCTTGCGGGTACTCGATCTTTGTGCGGCACCGGGTGGCAAAAGCACCCTCATTGCTTCCTTATTAGATAAAGAAAGCCTGCTTATCTCTAACGAAGTAATTCGCACCCGCGCATCCATACTTGACGAGAACATGACCCGCTGGGGTCATATGAATACGTGGGTTACCAGCAACGACCCACGTGACCTCGGGCGGCTTAGAGGTTATTTTGACATTATTTTGGTTGATGCGCCCTGCAGCGGCTCCGGTCTATGGCGCAAAGACCTGCGGGCACTCGATGAATGGAGTGAAGCAAACGTGCAGATGTGCGGCGAACGGCAGCAGCGCATCCTCGCAGATGTATGGCCTGCCCTGAAACAGGACGGCGTACTGATATATGCCACCTGCTCTTACTCACCACAGGAAGACGAACAAATACTTGACTGGCTGACCAGTGAATACAAAGTAGAAACACCTCCTGTTGCCGTCCCGGGCAACTGGAACATTGTTCCCGT
>CAINOM010000054.1 GCA_903851455.1 uncultured Bacteroidota bacterium
GCGGAAACAACTTATGTGATCACGCAGGATGAGCTCCTGCAGTTGCTATACATACGCGCAGGACTCAGCGGGCAGTTAGACATTTTCTTACAAAATTTTAAACGATAACTCATGAGCTTAGTATCAGCGTCGCTTAAAAGACCTGTAACGGTACTGGTGATCATATCAGCAGTATTCTTCAGCTCGATCCTGGCGATAAAGACAATACCAATAGATATATTTCCCAAACTCAACCTCCCGGTTATCTATGTTATAGAACCTTATGGAGGCATGACACCCCAGCAAATGGAGGGCTTTTTCTCCACGAGGCTGGCAGACCAGTTCCTGTATGTGAATGGCATTAAGAACATTTCCAGCAAGAACATACAGGGCATCAGTATTTTGAAACTTACTTTTTTTGAGAGCACCGACATGGCCGAGGCATCAGCACAGGTGGCCTTGCAGTTGAACCGCGCGATGACGTTTTTTCCACCTGGTGCGTTGCCGCCGCAGGTGCTGAGGTTCGATGCGTCTTCGCTGCCGGTAGGTACACTGGTATTCAGCAGCCAGACGCGTACGCTGGATGAAATAAATGACCTGGCTGCCACCAGGATAAGGCCGCTTTTCTCTACCGTGCCCGGGCTGTCTGCACCGCCGCCGGTGGGCGCAAATATCCGCACCGTGGTGGTGAATATTGATCCGGATAAGCTGCGTAGCTTCAATCTTACCCCCGATGACGTAGTTGCCGCTGTTGCTCATAACAATGTGGTGTCGCCCTCCGGGAATATCCGTGTGGGCAATATCATGTACATGGCTACCACCAATTCGCTGGAGCGGACGGTTAGTGCATTTGGAGACATACCCGTGCGCACGGACAATGCAAACACCATATTGCTGCACGATGTAGGCACCATAAAGGATGGGGCGGATGTTACGACAGGTTACGCGCTCATTAACGGCAAGCGCTCTATCTACATGCCCATAGTGAAAACACCCGATGCGTCGACATGGGAGGTTGTGAAAAATCTCAAGGCAAAGATACCGGAGATGCAAAGCCTGCTGCCCGATGATGTGCATATCAGTTATGAGTTCGACCAGTCGGTCTTTGTGATGAACTCTGTAAAGAGCCTGGAGACAGAAGGTATTATCGGAGCCATTCTTACCGGGCTTATGGTATTGTTGTTTCTCAAGGATTGGCGTAGCTGCGTGGTCGTGGTTGTAACTATTCCACTCTCCGTGCTGAGTGCAGTATTCTGCCTGAAGATGGCGGGGCAGACCATCAACATCATGACGCTGAGTGGTCTTGCATTGGCCATCGGCATCCTCGTAGACCAGGCCACGGTGACTATTGAAAACATACACCAGCACCTGGAAATGGGAAAGCCAAAGCGACAAGCTATCTATGATGCGTGCACGGAGATATCGTTTCCTTTGTTCCTGATATTGCTGTGTGTGATCGCCGTTTTTGCGCCATCCTTTATCATGCAGGGAGTGCCGCGGGCGCTGTTCCTGCCGCTGTCGTTGTCTATTGGCTTTGCCATGATCGCATCCTTCATACTGGCGCAGAGCATTGTGCCCATTGTGGCAAATTGGTTGCTTAAAGAGGATATGTTTCATTATCACCACGGTCAGAAGCATGCGCATGCCGGCCTTGCATTAAATGATCCGGAAGTAAAGGAAGTGAATGAGCACCTGGACAGCGAGCGGCACGAACCTGCGAAGAATGATTTCTTCGAAAGGGTGAAGATATCGTTCCTTGCCTCGCTGGAAAAGATGATAAAAAAGAAGAAGCGAAATGTCAGTTTCTACCTCATCCTGGTATTGATTCTGACCGGCGGTTGCTTTTTATGGATAGGTAAAGACCTTTTGCCTAAAACAAACAATGGCCAATACCAGGTGAAGCTGCGCATGCCCGATGGCACGCGGCTGGAGCGAACCGAGGGTATGGTGCAGGAAGTATTGCAGATACTGGATAGCATCACGGATAAGCACATTGAGATCAGTTCTGTCTTTGTAGGTATGACCCCCACAAACTATGCGACTGCCAACCTCTATGTTTTTAACAGTGGTACTCACGAAGCATCTCTGCAGATACAGGTAGACGACCATTTCAAAATGGGCAAGGACAAATTCCAGGAGCTGTTTCGTGCTTCGGTACATAATAAGCTACCGGATGTAAAGGTTTCCTTTGAGCCGATAGAACTGACGGAGAAGATCATGAGCCAGGGTGCATCAACCCCGATCGAGGTGCAGGTGGCAGGGAAAGACATGCAGGAGATAGGCGACTATGCCAGCCGGCTTACGAATACATTGAAACAGGTATCGTATATGCGCGATGTGCAGATAGAGCAGCCGTTGAAATATCCCACGGTGAGTATTATTCTCGACAGGTACAAGATCGCGCAGATGGGGTTGAAGCTGCAGGATGTGTCCCGTTCGATCTCGGCATTCACCTCATCCAGCCGGTACACAGAAAAGAACCTATGGCTGGATACTAAGAGCGCCTATACTTACCAGGTACAGGCACAGGTGCCGGAGTATGTGATGAACAACATCAACGACCTGAAGGAGATCCCGCTGCAGACAGGGCAGACTGGATTGGTATTACAGGATGTTGCTACTTTCCAGGTAGATACTGCAGCGGGCGAATATGACCGGAGCGGGCCGCGCAGATTTGTGACCGTAAGTGCTAATCTCTATAAGACGGACCTGCAACGGGGAACTGATGCGGTTAATAAAGCGATCGGCTCGCTGGGTATTCTGCCTAAAGGACTGGTGGTACGCGTTGAAGGCATGTCGAGCCTGCTTACCGAGACATTGGATAGCCTGCAGAGCGGGCTGCTGCTTGCGATCATTGTTATATTCCTGCTGCTCGCTGCTAATTACCAGTCTTTTAAAGTATCGCTCTCTGTACTCTGCACCATACCGGCTGTATTGCTCGGTGCTCTGGTGATATTGCTACTGACCGGCTGCACGCTCAATCTGCAGTCGTACATGGGCATCATTATGTCTACCGGGGTATCGGTGGCCAACGCCATACTTATTGTGACCAATGCTGAGAAGCTGAGA
>CAINOM010000055.1 GCA_903851455.1 uncultured Bacteroidota bacterium
AGCATTGAAAAAGCAAGAGAGATCGCGAACCTTGAATCTGTATATGAACTGGATCAGTCAAACAATAAGATAAAGGTGCTGAAACTAGATGAGCAGCGGAATGCCCAGAAGAGAAATATTGTCATTGCTGTCGCCACCTGTCTTGCAATAGCTCTTTTACTGACCTCATTGTACTACAGAAGATCAAACCGGCTGAATAAAGAGCTAAAAAAACGCGAAGCGGAACTTGAAAAATCAAATAAGGTAAAGGACAAATTATTCTCCATAATAGGGCACGACCTCAGGGGGCCTATAGGCAACATACCCGCGACATTGACAATATTGGAGGATGAAAGTACCTCGCCCGAAGAACGCAGGTTCCTCGTTGACGCACTGATGGAACACTCTATTGCATCCCTGGAAACATTAGATAAGCTGCTTTACTGGGGCAAGTCGCAGATCAAAAATATCGGCCTGAAACTGCAGACATTCAACGTGGACAGCTACCTGCAAAACAATCTGAAACTGCTGAAAAGCAGCGCAGACAACAAGCAGATCACCTTAACAAATTCTGTATCTCCCGAGACCACTATATATGCTGATGCGGCACACTTTGATTTTATCGTGCGCAACTTATTGTCTAACGCCATCAAGTTCACCCGGCAGGGTGGGCACGTTGTCATTGGTGTCGACCCGAACAAGGCCCCGGGATATACCGTGTTCTTTGTAAAGGATGATGGCGTGGGGATCGATAAGAACAAGTTGTCAGATATTTTTGAGCCTTTTAGCAGCAGCACCCGTGGCACAGCAAATGAAGAAGGCACCAGCATGGGCCTGATGTTGTGCAAGGAATTCATGACAGAGAATGGCGGAAAGATATGGGTAGAAAGCGAAGCCGGCAACGGATCTACGTTTTATTTCTCTTTCAGGAACGCATAACCAGCTAAGTCAATAAAAAACACCTGCAGCAACGCAGGTGTTTTTTATTGACGAAATAATTTACCTAGTGTTTTACAACCAGTTGATGACTGGAAATATCTGCGCCCTGTACAGTACGCACCATATAGTTTCCTGCCGGTATATCATGCAAATTGATCTCGGCAGATTTCGTACCAGTGAACTTCTTCAACAGAACTTGTTTCCCTGCCATATTGGTTAGCGTCACGGTTGCCGGGCCTACTGCATTAAAACTTACGTTCAGTTTATCGGACGCCGGATTAGGGTAAATGCCCGGTGCATGGGTTGCGTTTACAGCGCCCACCCCCGTGCTGCTCAATACAGTGAAAGTACCCGTCATGCCCATAGAGAAGTGGAAGTTGCACTGGTAACTATAGTCACCCGCAACGGTTGGCACATAAATGAAACTCGTTGACCCGGAATTAATAGGATTGTTCCAGGTAGCTGCTCCGGTAGGCACGCTAGTGCTTGTTGTGGTGTGTGTGCCATTCACCCATACCCATCTGATGGTGTCACCAATATGGACATTGGGCAATGTATTGGGCGTAAATACATGGTCCTGTACCGTCACTGTGTCTATAGTAGCAAACGACTGAGCGGACATAAAAAATAGGGCGGCAAATAAAAGCAGTGTTGTTTTCATAACATTTGATTTTTGGTGGTTAAGATTTTTTTTGGTTTGAGATGATCCGCTGATGCGGTTGATATCAAAGATAAGGATGAAACACATAACAAAAATCACCCCTAAAACAAATCAACTTTAAATCCAGCAAGCCAGTTTGTCCCCGGCATCGGCCTCGAAGCTACCACCTGGTATTGCTCGTTCCATATGTTGTTGCACTGCGCGGTAAAC
>CAINOM010000056.1 GCA_903851455.1 uncultured Bacteroidota bacterium
CCAGATTTTGGACAATGATTTTGTGACCACCAGTTTCGCGCTGGAGCTGTCCAGGAATAAGATCGTAGCCCAGAAAGCGGAATTTGTGTACAGCCACGAGTGCAGCTCCTGCGGCGCCCCTTATACCGATACTACCGATGACCATTGCACCTACTGCGATGCACCCGTTATTGATATAAAGAAATACTGGGTACTTACCGGGGTTACCCTGGGTTAGAATCCGAGGCCGCGGGCGGTTTGTTCGCATTAAATCATTTAGCTTTGTCAAATGACCGCACCGAATATTTTCGGTGCGTCGTTAAACATAAATATCCCAGCATGGCTGCAAGAAAACGCATATTGAAGAAACGCCCGGAATTCAGGCTTCCAAAAGAGCACGCCGAACCCGAAGAACAGGACCTCAAGAAAGTAAAGGCTAAAGCGCTTGAAGATCTGACCGAAACTCAGAAAGAGAAGAACGAGTGGCTGGATAAAGAGCTGGAGAAAAACCTGAAACAGGCGTAGCCTGTTGCCAAGAAATAGCCGCCTCTCAACCGTGAGGCACGATTATTTTGCAAGCTAATCAAATATGAGATCGAGGCTGTTCATTTATGTATCGTTGGGAGCGGATGTGACTATCGCTATTTCTAAATTCATAGCTGCCGGCATCACCGGCAGTTCTTCGATGATCTCAGAAGGCATCCATTCGGTTATAGACGCGGCGAGCCAGCTGATGCTGATCTGGGGTGTAAAAAAAAGCAAGCGAAAGCCCGATGACAGCCGGCCATTTGGGTACGGGCGGGAATTGTATTTCTGGTCGTTCATGGTTTCGCTGGTCATGTTCCTGCTCGGCGGATGCATATCCTTTTATGAAGGATTAAGAAGGCTGCGCAATCCGGAATTTACCGGCAGCCCAAACCTTAGCTATGCTACACTCGCCATAGCGCTGGTGTTCACAGGTGTCTCCGTTTCAACCGCGCTGAAAGTTTTTAATAAACAGCGCGGCGATACTAATTTTTTCAAAGCAATCACGAGAAGCAAGGACCCGTCAGTATTTATAGTGCTGCTGGGCGACATAGGCGATATGCTGGGCCTGGTGGTTGCATTTCTTGGGATATACCTGGGACGCCTGCTGCACAATCCATACTATGATGCGGGAGCATCTATGATCATTGGCGTTATCCTCCTGGGCATATCTATGCTGCTGGTGCGCGAGAGCAAAAGCCTGCTGATGGGTGAGCCGATAGGCAAAGCAGCCATACGCAAGATCGTAGCCATAGCCGAAGCTGATGCTGCGATCGTGAAAATAAAGAAACACTTTTCCACGTATATGGCGCCTGAAGAGGTGTTGCTGCAACTGATCGCGGTGTTCAAAGAGGACCTAAATACGGATGAGATCACTGTTGCCATTGAACGGATCATCAACGCTATTAAAGCTGAATACCCCCGCATCAACCGCATATTCATAGAGCCCGTAGCAAAATAAAACACTTCGAAAAAGCTGCAAACCTGCAGTCTGCCATTCGAAATAGTCATTAAATTTGTGAAGCAAACCACTTTCACACAATTATGACCAGCAGCGAAATTCTTAAAGAACTGAAATCTCTAGGCCAGGAATCTATTAAGAAGGTCCTGCTTAAACACGGCATCAATGAGCCGCTCTATGGTGTAAAAATCGAGGAGCTGAAGAAGCTACAAAAGAAAGTGAAAAGCAACGAGCATGAGCTGGCGCTGGAGCTGTATGACAGCGGCATATATGATGCTATGTACCTTGCTGGCCTGATGGCTGAACCTGAAAAAATGACGGCAAAAGAACTGCAGGCCTGGGCGCAAAAGGCGAACGCCCCTACCCTGCGGGAATATACTGTAGCAGGCGTGGCAGCAGAAAGCAAGCATGGCATGGAGCTGGCAAAAAAATGGATAGAATCCAAAGATGAAGGCATAGCCAGCGCTGGATGGGCTACCCTTTCCAACATCGTTTCTATAACAGAAGACAGCAAGCTGGATATATCCTTACTGAAGGAATTGCTGAAGAAGATACCGCAGCAAATAGACAAAAGTCCGAACCGGGTAAAGTCGGTCATGAATGGATTTATGATCTCCGTGGGAACATACGTACCAGAGCTGAATGAACTGGCGAAGCAGACTGCAATAAAGATCGGCAAAGTGAAAGTAGATGTAGGTGATACGGCCTGCAAAGTGCCTTATGCAGTTGACTACATTGAGAAAGCGGA
>CAINOM010000057.1 GCA_903851455.1 uncultured Bacteroidota bacterium
AATTTTACGGCCTCGTAGGCCTGGGTGGCCGCTACTACCGAGAAACCCAGGTATATGGCCAGGCCACGGGCAATACAAATGCTTTCCCGAACTACTTTTTCAACTCTCAGTGGACACCAGTAGGTGTTCGTGCAGGCAGGCAGTTATCTGGCTTTGCGGAGCTTGGGCTCGGCTACAAGGGCTTGGTAAATGCCGGCCTTTGTTATAGATTTAGCAGGAAAACGGTGGCTGCTGCCAAACCGGAATAACTGCAATCCACATGTGCAAGCTCACAAACTTTTTAATACTACTTCTCGGGTTCTCTGCTGTCGCGTGCAATGCCAGCCACCGGCTCGAGGCTATATACTGCAACGGCGCACCTAAAGCCATTGGCCCATACTCACATGCCGTAAAAACCGGTAACCTCATCTATACATCCGGCCAGGTAGGTCTTTCTCCGGTTACCAACGCCTTTGCCGGTGATGATATCAAGGCGCAGACCCGGCAGGCGCTCGATAATTTGGTTGCCGTCGTTAAAGAATCCGGCTCTGATATGGCGCATGTGGTCAAGGTAACCATCTATCTGAAAGACCTGAACGACTTCGCTGCAGTCAATGATATCTATAAAGACTACTTCCCCGATCTCAAGCCCGCCAGGTCTACGGTGCAGGTTGCGCGGCTACCTAAAGACGCACTGATAGAAATAGAGTGCGTAGCCGCTGTTAAGTAGTCTCAACAATGCGAAAGCTGCCCTACCGCGACTCACCCTTTGTAACTATGCACATCCAAAGTATCCGGGCACTCCGCCAATAACTGGCGTATCGTTTTATGTAGCTTCGGATGAACAACATCGGGAGCGATCTCGGCAAGCGGAATCAGTATAAACCGTCTGTTCTGCATAAATGGGTGCGGAATGACCAGGTCCGGGCTATCCATAGTTACAGCATCATAGAGTAGGATATCTATGTCTATTATCCTTGGCCCCCATTTTACGGTGCGGTGCCGGCCCAGTGTTGTCTCCACATTCAGTATCGCAGTTAGCAATTCTTCCGGGGTTTTCATGGTCTCTATACAGATAGCCATATTCAGGAAGTCAGGCTGATCCGTGATGCCCCATGCTGCCGTTTCATATACTTCCGAGCGTTTCACTATGTTGCCGCAACTAGCAGCAGTCAGCTCCAGGGCCTTTTCCAGCCACGATGTTCGGTCGCCCTCATTACTGCCCAGCGATAGGTAAACAACATTCATCGGCTCAAAGATATAATTGGCAAATGGCAAATAAGTGATTTTCTGAAAAAGATAAATAGACTTAGCCCTGGCAATTTCTTTGAAGGAGAGCTTGTACGTAACTCATTCTGCTTCACCCTCTCCTTCGGAGAGGGACGGGGAGAGGTTCCCGCAAAGTTTATATGCTTTTAACCCTTTTATTGTATTTCACGCGTGTATCTTTGCACTTCATTTAAATGAGGATATATTATGAAAGATTTTTTTAAGTCATTTTTTGCATCACTGCTCGCCATTATCGTCTCAGGTTTCATTTTCGTCGGCATCATCATAGCCTGTGTCGTGAGCCTGTCTAAGTCTGTGATGGACAAGGAAGACAAGAAGCTTACCGGCAATGTGTTGGTGATAGACCTCTCAAAAAGCGTACATGAGCAGGGGCAAACCAATTCGCTGGCCATGCTGAGCAACAAATCCGGCTATGACGCAGGCTTGTATGATATGGTCACCGCCATTGGCAATGCAAAAACAGACGCAAATATTAAGGGCATACTACTGAAGCTGAAACCAACCCCAAATGGTTGGGCTACCATGCAGCAGATAAAGCTCGCGCTGGATGATTTTAAGACATCTCACAAGTTTATCTATGCCTACGGCGAAGACATTACGCAGGGCGCATATTATGTGGCCAGCAGCGCCGACAGCATATATCTTAACCCCGGCGGAAACATAGAGCTGAAGGGCTTTGCAACAGTAATGCCTTTCTTCAAAGGAACACTTGATAAGCTTGAACTGCAACCCGAAATAT
>CAINOM010000058.1 GCA_903851455.1 uncultured Bacteroidota bacterium
GCACAGCAGGAATGCCGCGCCTAATTTATTAATGCTCATAAAACTTTATTTGAAACGGGATAAAGATAAGTTGCAGCAGGTACACCCCCAAACCTCATTCGGGGTGATTTACAAAGGCAGAATAATACACGGGTTAATAATTGGCAGAATAAATTGCACCAAAGAAATGTTGCGTCCCTGTTCAGTTCGCTAAAATTAAAAACACAGGAGTGATCGTACAGCGTATTTCGGCTAAAGCCCTTGAGTTTTCACCTTGACTTCCCCGACCTGAAGGTCGGGGCTATTGAATATAATAGCGCAGTTGCCGCGAAACCAGATCAATGTGCAACCGAAATTGGTCCTTTCCATACGCCATGTGCGGAAACACCTTTGATAAAGTAGTAACCGGCGGGCTCTATATTCAACGTAACCAGTTTATTGGTAGGAGCGTTGGTTGATATCTGCAATCGCCCAGCCATGTTGTACACACCTATCTTCACATTTTCCTCGTAGTGGGAAGCGAAAAAGACGTTCACCTGCCCGTCAAACGTGGGATTGGGATATATGGTAAGCGAAATAGAACCAGGATTACTCAGGTACACATACCTGATATCGTTGACGTTGTTCTGGCCATTGGTTTCAGAAACGTAGATGTTGCCACTATGGTCGATAGCCAGTCCAAAAGGCTGATCAAACTGTGCATCTATGGCCAGGCCGCCATCGCCACCGTGGTCTTCTACCCCGTTTCCGGCCAGAGTAGTTATCAAGCCTGATGTATCCACCTTGCGGACGCGGAAGGTGTTCATATCAGCAATGAAGATATTGCCTGTATCATCGCACTTCACATCAGTAGGGTAAAACAAACTGGCATTCGTTGCCGGACCACCATCGCCACTGAAACCGCCAGCGAGGCCTACTCCGCCTGAACCGGCATAAGTGCTGATAATACCTGTTTTGCCGTCTATCTTACGGATGCGGTTATCAAAATGATCTGCAATAAAGATATTTCCCCTATGGTCCACGCATACGCTGTAGGGCTTATCCAGCAGGGCAGCAGAGGCAGGGCCGCCATCACCAGTGCTGCCGGGCATGCCTCGTCCTGTCACTGTGGTGATCATTCCGGCGGGTGTAACCTTACGGATACGGAGATTTAAAAGGTCGGCTATGTACAAATTTCCTGAGTCGTCGAAGGCAAGACCTTCCGGGCTGCTCAGCTCGGCTGCGGTAGCGGGACCTCTATCGCCCCAATACCCCTGGAAGCCTGTGCCGGCGTAGGTGGATATGGTACCCTCGGTATTTACTTTACGTATCCGGCTGTTCCTGCTATCAGATATGTATACATTATCTCCGCCATCAACTGCCACATAAGTCGGCTGATTTAATTTTGCGTGAGTAGCCGGGCCGCCATCTCCACTATAGCCTGCAATGCTGGTGCCGGCAAATGTGGTGATGATACCTGACTGGGCAATTTTTCGCACACAGTTGTTGAAGACATCCGCCACATACAAATTGCCCCGGGAATCGATGGCCATACCCTGCGGGGTATTGAACTGCGCATGCAGCGCTGGGCCACCATCGCCACTATAACCCTTGATCGTATCGTAACCCGCTATTGTCGTAATGACCTGGGAATGCACCTGGTAACAGGAGCCCAGTATGCCCAGAACGAACAAAAACAGGAAATACTTTTTATTTACAATGGTTATACTCATAATGGTATTCTTTTTTTTGCATGCCACCAACTCACTTTATCTCTAAGCATGCGCCCTCTCAGGGCCACTTAACGATTGCCTATCTCGACTTTGCCTGTGAGGCTGCCACCAGCAGTTGTGGCATGAACAAAGTAAATGCCCGATGGCGAATTGAGCCCAACCACAAACGGCTTGTTTGTTTCGGTTGAGAATTCGCCTACCTTCTCACCAACTACATTGCTGATGACGATATTTACTTTTCCAGTGTTGGCCTAGGTAACGTTTACCGTAAACGAGCCATTGTTAGGGTTTGGATAAATACCCAGCTCCATAAGATCTTTGTCTACACTCTTTACAGCCGTGACGGTAGAGGTAATATAGTTTACCCTGTTATAACGCCAATCGGAGAAGTAAATATTCCCTGCATTGTCAACGGCCAGCCCACGACAGTCACCTATGAGTGCATTTACCGCCAAACCCGTATCGCCATTGAAACCGGATGTACCATGGCGGCCGGCGATTGTCACCATCTCACCCGAGTTGACGTCCATTTTGCGGATCAAATAATTCAGTTCATCTGAGATATAAACGTTGCCCCGACGGTCTACAGCCACACTGGAGGGAGCATAAATTTCGCTGTGCACAGCATTACTGCCATCAGCCGAATAGCCGGCTACGCCATTACCCATAACAGTAGATATCTTATGGAACGTATCCACTTTACGGACGCGGTTATTATTCTGATCAGCTATGTAAACATTCCCGATATTATCTACGGCAACTGATGATGGCTCGTATAGCGTGGCCAGCGTAGAAGAAGGCCAGTCGTCACCATTAAAACCGCCAGCACCAGTACCGGCAATTGTTGATATCATACCATTTAAATCGATCTTACGAACCGCATTATTTGACCGGTCAGCGATGTAAATATTGCCTTGTGCATCCACCGCAACGCCTGTCGGACCGTATAATTCGGCGGCAGAAGCTGGTCCGTTGTCCCCCGTATAACCACCGGTATTGGCACCTGCCAGTGTAGTGATAACTCCGCCGGTGTTGATCATCCGGACACGGTTATTACCTTTGTCGGCTACATATAAATTCCCGATAACGTCAACTGCGAGGCCGGTGGGATTGTGTAATTCTGCATTGATAGCCAGTCCGCCGTCACCGCTGAAACCAGCAGTACCGGTTCCGGCGATCGTTGTGATGGTACCTGCACTGTTGATCTTGCGGATGCGCTGGTTGAAATAGTCCGCAAAATATGAATTGCCCGCACCATCAACCGCAATACCCGATGGGCCAAATACCTCCGCTAAGCTGGCCGCACTCGAATCTCCACTGAAACCGGCAACACCATTTCCCGCCAGGTTGTAAATAGTTTGTGCCTTTGTAGTAATGGCAAAACCAAGCACAGCCAAAAGACTGGGTAGAATTATCTTTTTCATATGGGTAATTTGCCACTAAGGTATTGTTTTTTTAGTGATTTTTTTAGCTCCATTCATTATTTATTAGTTTCATTTTGCGCCATTGCAAATGAATGCCAATATCATAAAATGGGTTAAAATATGAGAAATGATCACTTTGTTCCCAATCAGGGATCAAAACATTGTACCTTTGGCCGGCTTACTAAGTGATTTAATATACAATGCGAAAAAGTTCATCCCAAACTGGTGGGGGCAAGCGGCCCGGATCCGATAGTTCATTTTCTAACAGTGGCCCCCGCAAGGACGCAAAGCCATTTAAAAAGAAAAATTATGACGGGCGGAGCGGTTCCGCCGGTGATGGCCCCTCCCGCCCTTCACGGCCTTATTCAGGCCGAACCACAGATGGTGACGCAGGAAAATTCCGTTCTGACAAGCCTTTTGGGAAAGAACCCAGGCATGGCGCGAGCAAAGAATTTGACAAACCCCGCAAACCATATGGGGATAAGCCATTCTCAGACAGACCGAAAAAATCGTTTGATAAACCGGGAGGAAGAGACGGAGAAGCACGCAAACCATATGGTGATAAGCCCTTCTCAGACCGTCCAAAACGTTCGTTTGATAAACCTGCAGGCCGGGATGGCGAACCGCGCAAGCCATATGGAGATAAACCATTCTCGGACCGGCCAAAGCGGTCGTTTGATAAACCGGGAGGTGGAGATGGAGCGCCACGCGAGCCACGTAAACCATACGGAGATAAGCCTTTCTCCGATCGTCCAAAAAGGTCTTTCGATAAGCCGGATGAAGACGGAGCACCTCGTGAACCGCGCAAACCATACGGTGATAAGCCATTTTCCGATCGCCCGAAAAGGTCTTTCGATAAGCCAGATAGAGACGGAGCGCCACGTGAACCAAGGAAAGAATTTGACAAACCACGGAAACCATATGGTGATAAGCCATTTTCAGATAAGCCGAAGAAGTCTTTTGATAAGTCTTCATTTAAGAAAGATGAAGGAGGCAAAAGAAGCGGAAAGACGGCGGACTCAAGGCCATTCCGCGACCGCCCAAAGGCGCCACCGGTAGAGAAGTTTGAGAAAATACCTGATGTAGTATCGTTTTCGAAAGATATAGATGATGTGCTGCCCGGCAAGTATGACGTGGTGAGCCCGGAAATAAAATACGACAAACCTAAGGGTGGAAAAGGCCGCAAGGAAGAACCGGCTGAAAAGAAACCACATACCCCATCCGGAAAGAAAAAACGTTATCAGCACAATCATGATGACGATGAAGAAGATGATGAGGACGACAAGGAAATAAACCAAACTAACGGCCCAAGGCTGGAAATGCCCCTGAACAAATTCATAGCGCACAGTGGCGAATGCAGCCGCCGTGATGCGGCAGAGCTGGTGAGGCAGGGCAAAGTGAAGGTGAACGAAGATCTGGTGCTGGACCCTGGCTACAGGGTGAAACATGACGATAAGGTAACGCTTAGCGGAAAGAAGCTGACACCGCAAAAAGGGATGGTTTACATACTCCTAAACAAACCAAAAGGATTTATTACTACCAACGAAGATCCACAAGGCCGTAAGACCGTGATGGAGCTGGTAGGTAATTCGGGAGTAGACAGGTTGTTCCCGGTGGGACGGCTGGATCGTGATACATCCGGGTTGCTGCTTATTACCAATGACGGTGATCTGACTCAGAAGCTTTGCCACCCATCGTACAATATAAAGAAGGTATACCAGGTAACGCTGGACAAACCGCTGACCAAGGCCGACTTTGAAAAGATAATAGAAGGTGTGGAACTGGAAGACGGAAAGGCAGTGGTAGACGAACTGGCCTGGCTGGAAAAGAAAAACGAACTGGGACTGGAGATACATAGTGGTCGCAATCGAATTGTGCGCCGCATCTTTGAATCGCTGGGATATGTGGTAGACAAACTGGACCGCATGATGTATGCCGGCCTCACCAAGAAAAACCTGCCCCGC
>CAINOM010000059.1 GCA_903851455.1 uncultured Bacteroidota bacterium
GAGCAAGAGTGAGCAAGAAATGAGCAATGATTTTTGAGATAGATGATTGATTATCAATAAAAAAGTGAAAAACAGGAAAAAATAAAACAGAAACTGCGCAACACATTCCTGCTATGAGTGCATGATCGGGACGAGGTTAGGGAAAGAAGGTTAAAACCGTGAAAGAAAAAAACATAACAAAACCCGGGAATTACGTAACACCTCCCTCTCCCCGGGAGAGGGCCGGGGAGAGGTTTCTCATAGATAATCACGGAAGAAAAATAAACTACCTCCGCCTCGCTGTTACTGACAGGTGCAACCTGCGTTGCTTTTATTGTATGCCCGAGGAAGGGATAGACTGGCTCGCCCGTAAAGAGTTGATGACCTATGAGGAGATGCTGCGTATATGTGCGCTACTCATAAAAATGGGCATTGAAAAAATACGCATCACCGGTGGTGAGCCATTTGTACGGAAGGATATTATGCCCTTCCTCACTGAGCTCTCAAAACTGAGCGGCTTAAAGGAACTCACCCTCACCACCAACGGCGTGCTTACTGCCCCCGTGGTACCAGAACTAAAAAAACTGGGCATACGCTCGGTAAACCTGAGCCTGGACACCATAGACCGCAACCGCTTCTTCGCCATTACCCGCCGCGATGAGCTGCCGCAGGTGCTGGAAACCATGGACCAGTTGCTTCGGCACGGCATAGATGTGAAGCTGAATGCGGTAGTGATGGAGGGAAAGAATACGGATGACATTATCCCGCTTGTTGACCTTACCAAAGACCTGCCGGTGAGTGTTCGATTTATCGAAGAGATGCCGTTCAACGGAACGGGAACTTACCACCCGATGAATTGGGACTATGTAAGAATTCTGCAGACGATCAAAGAGCAATACCCGGATATCCAGAAAATAACTGACCCGCAATATTCAACCTCATACAATTACCACATACCCGGCCACAAGGGCAGTGTAGGCATCATAGCAGCTTACACAAGATCATTCTGCGGCACTTGTAATCGCATACGCATCACGCCGCAAGGAATGCTAAAGACCTGCTTGTATGATAATGGTGTGCTGAATATTAAGGACCTTGTAAGAGAAGGGCGCAGCGATCAGGACGTACAGACCGCATTGCTAAATGCTATTGGCAACAGGGCGAAGGACGGATTTGAAGCGGAGAAGAATAGCGTGCATGAGTCGATGGCGGCGATAGGCGGATAACGGCTATCTTTTTGTATTTGCGCTGTACCTTTGCGTCTTAGCGCCTCAGCGGTTAAAAAAAAAGCTCCAATGATCACAGTTTCAGAAGCCGAAAATATAATCCTTGCTCAAGCCAAAGACTATGGGACCGAGCTTGTTCCGTTTGAGCAGGCGCTTGGGCGGGTACTCGCGGAAGACCTTAAAGCCGACCGAGACCTGCCGCCATGTAATCGCGTGACTATGGACGGCATCGCTATACGGTATAGCGCATTTGAAAGCGGGATAAGATCATTTAACATAAAAGGAACAATAGCCGCCGGGGATAAGCCAATAGATACAGCCTCTGAGCACGAATGTGTGGAGATCATGACCGGGGCTGCTTTGCCGGACACTACGGATACTATTGTGCGTTATGAAGATGTAGAAATAAAGAACGACGTTGCTACACTGCTTACGGATAACATCAGGAAGGGGCAGAATATTCATGTAAAGGGGAAAGACAAAAAGCAAGATGAAACGGTAGCTGTGGCTAACGAGTACATCAATCC
>CAINOM010000060.1 GCA_903851455.1 uncultured Bacteroidota bacterium
AAAAAGAATGTACATGAAAAGAACCTTATCCTGTTCTCCTGGCCATCCCTCAGCTCTGCCCCACATCGGCCGGGCCGTTATATTGTTCATTTTTATATTTTATTCAGTTTCCGCCTTTTCTCAAGAGATAACAGAAAAAAAGGACAAACCCAGGTCCGCCAGCCGCCTTGCGCCCGATCAGCAGAAAAAGGGTTTCCGCTTCGGACTTCATGTGCTCGGCGGCCGCTGTTTCCAGTTCAACTATAACCTTGTTTCGTTCGATCGGTTTCAACAGTCGTACAACAGTTTTCACAACACTGCCCTTAGATCTCCTATGGGCAACCTTCCGCTCAAAAGCAGTTGGATGTATGGCGCCGGCGTGCATGGTCTTTCCAACTACTACTTGTCATTCTATATAGATGTCACCACTACCCGCCAGGAGGCGGCCACTGCGGCCAACTTCACCAATGGTGACCGGCGCGAAATGAAAATTGTCCAGAAGCCGGTATCTACCAATATGGACCTGCTCCTGCACGTGAACAAGCGCATTTTTGTTGGCGTAGCACTAGGCGTGGAGCAGATGAATAGCACGCTGTTCAGCGGTTATCGGTATAACAACGCGTTCCTTAGCTATGGCTCAGATCAGCCGCTGAACGGCGTCTACCACTCTAAAGACAACCGTATGAACATGGGCATGCGCATGGACATAACTATTATCCGCCAGCTGAGGCTCAGTATCAGGGGAGAATACTGCGGCGTATTCCAGGGCAAGCAAAACAAAACCAGCGACTACGCAAACACGTGGAGCGATCAGATGTACCGCCAGGCTTCAAGTGGAGGCATACACGAAGACGGCAACGACCATTTCTACCTGCCGGAAGATGTGCACAACGCCACTAATGACGATGTCGTCTTTGTGGGCCTTGGCGAGACTTTCGCAAAGACCTATCGCGGGTGGCGCATTACCACCAGCCTCATTCTCGACCTGCTCACCCACCACAATTAATAGCATTTTTTAAACCAAACCCCATGAAACTTTTTTTTCCTTTTCTTATTACCACTTTTGTCCTGATGGCTTCCTGCAAAAAGACCATTACCAAAGACATTGAAAAAGCAGGCAGTAAATTGGTAGGTACATGGAATGTCAAACAAATCGACGTGCGGACAACAGATACATCCGGCAATCTCATTGATGACACGTCATACAACGATCAGGGCACTATTATCTTCGCCCGTGGCGATAAAAATGCCCTTGGTTCCGGCTATTTTGACCATGCCGATTTTACGGGCCCGTGCGCCACATCCGACCTCGTACTTTATTTCCGGAACGTAGGCGCAGGCGACGCGATCACAAACGGATGGTCGCTTAGCTGGGACGCCGACCCTGATGACCTTCGCATCCAGTTCTGGGGCGAAACCGGTGGAGGATCATACCACAATAATGTGAATCATTCTTACAGTGGCAGTACACAGCAACTCTACTATGTGATACAGCCTCTTTATCAAAATAAGCGCGTCTTCTACACCTGGACACTAAGCAAGTAAACATTTTTATTCAGCCATTATTCGTTTCCATGGCCGCTATGCTACATAAATAAAACAACTATCTTTAAGCCTTAAATCTGATCATCCGAATTGGGGCATATTACTCAGCTGGCTATGGTCGTTCTCATCGGCCTGTTTACCACATCCTCATCCATACTGGGTGCTGTTATCGGCCTGTATGCACCGCTCTCCAGGCGCATTCTTGCCTGTATACTCGCTTTCGCCGCCGGCTCACTGATCAGCGCACTCGCCATAGACCTCGCATTCAAAGGCGCGATGGATCTCCACCACCACGGCTATAAATCGTTCGCAGCCTGGGAGTTCGTTGCCAGCGGCTTTGCACTAGGCGCGGTCATTTACTACATCACTTCTCTCTATCTCGAAAGAAAAGGAGCCGCGATCAAACGTCCCATGCGTTTCAAAGAATACGCACTGGCGCTCAAACATGAGAAAACAAAAGAACTCGTTGGATTACTCTCCCAGTGCGATCTGCTCCGGCACCTGCCCGCAGATGCAATAGAACATATTCTGCCTAAAGTTAGGCAGCGCCGGTTACAGTCCGGCGAGATACTGTTTCACGCCGGCGATCCTTCAAATGCATTGTTCATTATCGCCCACGGATGGGTGGAAGTTGTCGCCGATTCTTACGATCATGCAGATGGCTCCGGCTCATCCCTCGCCAAACTTGGTCCGGGCTCTGTATTTGGTGAAATGGGCCTCATCAGCGGGGGTGATCGCACTGCCACGGTTCGTACTGCAGAAGGTGCTGATTTGCTGGAAATAGGACTGGAAGATTTCAATGAGCTGATCGCCGCCGACCAGCAAATGGCTGATGCCGTCCAGCGCCTCAGCCACGAGCGTGCCATCACCAACCTCAGCGCGGGTGGCGCCAATCCACAGACCTGGGCAAAGCTCGCAATGCACAACCTGGAACACATTAGCCACGGTGAAAAAGATAAAATGCTCCGCGAAGCAGGGCAGGGCGCGGGTATGGCCATTGTGCTGGGCAACATCCTGGATACAATACCGGGCTGCCTGGTAATAGGAGCTAGCTACAATGGCTTCGCAAATTTGTCACTCACCCTTATGTTTGGAATGTTCCTCGGTGGCATACCCGAGGCAGCAGTAAGTGCGGCCATGCTTACTAAAGCAGGCTACAAGCCGAAGATGATATTTGCACTGTGGTCAACGGTGCTCATTGCAGGCATGATAGCTGCCGCCGTAGGAAAAGAATTCATCAGCTCAGAGTCACAGATAGCAGTATTTTTTGAGGCTATAGCCGGAGGTGCCGTACTGGCGCTTGTTTCGCACGCCATGATCCCCGAGGCTATCCATGAAGGAGGCTCACTCGTAGTGCTGCCTACTGTTGCGGGCTTTCTGTTTTCTTTATTTCTTGCTATGTCCGCCGCGTTCGTATAAGTGTACCGGGCAAATATCCGTTCTACTGCAACCAGCCCCTTTTAGGACCACCCCACTTAGCCGAGAAGCCCACGGTCACAAGGCCCATGGCCCCATAGCCAAACTCTGAGAAAAGCCCTACGTTATCGAATATCATCCACCTCATGCCGATGCCGTTTACCGAATAAATAAACCCGCCGCCGGAAACAGACGCACCATCAGGATTATCAAGACCGGTAAATGAAATGCGGGCAAGGCCATAACCTAAAGCAACACCGGAATAAAGATCAAACGACTTGCTCTTCAGATAGTGGTAGTCGAGCTTGGCCATCGCAGTGAAAATGCTCATGCTGAAGGTATAGTGATACGTGTTAGAGCCGCCGAATGCATTCTGGTCATCCCATGATATCGGCCCCGATGTGCCGCTTACATCGCCTATCTGACCTCCCAGGGCCAGCTTGTTCGCTATACCATATTGGTAGCATATCGTGTAAGGCCCCACACCCGAAGCGCCCGAACCGTTTTCCCAAAGGCCGCCCACCAGTAACTTCGGAATATTAGGATAGCCATATCCTATAAAAAAATTGCTTGATCCTTTTGTAACTACCTGTGCATCAGCATTGTTAGACAATGCGAAGCTGCAAACAGTAAGTGCTAGTAATATAGCGACCCGGGTAACTTTTTTCATTTATTTTTATTTGAGGGTTAGAAATTATCTACGCTTTTTTGATATTGGAACACCATATCTTCCTGCTTATCCTTTACGTAGAAGTCGATTTTCAAAATAAAGCTAATAAAAAAATACACAATATGCACTATGTGTTAAATTTATTAATCTTGTACTGATCTGCCAACCCCTCCGGTAGCAGAAGAAAAATACCCCCATCTTCTAATATGCACCACAGACTAATCGCACTTCTCCTGTTCATTTTCATCTTCCCCGCCTTATCCATGGGCCAGAAGTGCAAAACAGCGGCTAAGGTGGTCACTAACCCACAGGCCTTGCTACAGTCTATGAACGACGACCCGGAAAAAAAACCTGGTAGCGCTAAAGAAGTTGATACCCGGCCTGCATCTTGACCTTCGCTATGCAACTCCCAACAACTTTACAAAACAAGTGCTCTACCGCCACCCGGTAGCCTATCTGCGCACCGCCCCTGCAGAAGCCCTGAAACAAGTTGAAGACGAGCTGAATAAAAAAGGATTGGCCTTAAAGCTCTATGATGCCTTCCGCCCGTTCAGCGTTACCTGCAAAATATGGCGCCTCGTACCCGACAAGCGTTATGCCGCAAACCCCATGAAAGGCAGCAACCACAACCGCGGCCTCGCAGTAGACCTCACCCTCATCGACCTCAGGACGGGTAAAGAACTGGATATGGGCACACCCTTCGATAGCTTCACAGATACCGCCCATCATTCATTCACGGCACTGCCAGCACAGGTTCTTGCCAATCGCCGCCTGCTAAAAAGTGTCATGAGAAAATTCGGCTTTGGCATAGTCCCCGACGAATGGTGGCACTATCAGTGGCCGAACAACAAAGACTATGAAGTCATAGACCTCGACTTCGACGACCTCGTAGAAATAGTAAAATAGAACGCACATCGAATTGCTTCGATGCCCCGACTTACGACTTACGACTTATGCATAATAACATTCGTCGGTTGGTTCTTCGGAGCCTGGGTGGGTGGCGGCACATTATCGTTCTGGAAGAACTCAATGGCCTTATTGAAGATATTTTTGAATGCAAACTGCTGTATCATCACGGTATCCTTGCGCCCGTTAATGACAGCATACAGCCGGTCAGAGTCATAATCATCCGGCACATCCGGATTTGACGTCGACATATTTTTACTTCTTTTGTTCAGCGCCATCCAGTATATCTCAGCACGCTGGTGCTGCCCGTGAATACCCGTAATATCTATCGTAGATTGCCTCGGCGCAGTCTTCAAAGTAGTATCCATATCACTCAGGCCATTCAGATAGCCCTCACAGTTCACGTTCGCAAAAAACTTCAGGTAGATCTTCGCCCTGCGGCTGTTCTGCTTATCCAGGCCGGTCATGATTGCTTTATCCGCCGTTACGATCACGGAGTCTTTCTCCCGGGTTATCGTAAAAGAGTTGACAGCCTTACCTGCATAGTCCACCGATACCGACTTGATTTCATTCTCCGGAATATTGAAAACCGTTCTGTCGCGCCAGTCAGTAAGCTTCGTGCTGTAGCGCGCCGTGATATAGCCCACAAAGCCCGGCACCTGCACTACATAAGGCATTTGGGCATGCTCCATCAGCATATTGGTGCCTGTATTGTTTACAGCCGCACCACCCACATAGAACACCCTCATCTTCTTACCATCACGCCCATACACTTCCACTTTCACCGCATCGGTCGCCATGGTCTTCACCACGTTTTCATAAGCACCCTGTGTCACCGGCGACAAAGCTGACTGCTGCGTAAATGTAGTAAGTAGCAAATTCAGCGTGCTCGCTAGCGCCTTATATCGCTTATTCACCACCCAACCGGAATCCGTTCGCTCGACCACCACAGATTCACCACCACTCGATGCGAGGAATATTTTCCCTATCGATCCGGTATCAGTTATCTTAAAGCCTGCCTCAGCCTCCCCGTATGGATTACTACCACGGTTGGCAATTAGAAAATAATAGATCGCGAAACCCAGCAGGCCCAGTATCACGAAATATAATAGTGTCTTGCGCATTATGATAAGGGTTTTGAAGATTTTTCGGTAGTGTCACTAGCCTTGGCTTCATACTTCCGCTTTCTGAAGAACAGGTAGCAGGATGCAAACACCAGCACAATGCCGATCGGTACACCCACATTGATCAACTGCCACTGGGTCTTTTCATCCTTCGCCCTCGCACTGTCCAGCAGCCTCAGCTTCACCTGCTTTGAGTGCGACTCCAGTACACCGGAACGGTCAGTAAGATATTGAAGACAGTTTAGCAGGAACAACTTGTTGGCGTAATAGTGATGGTCATACTTATAGTAGCCCATCTGCAATACGCCGCTGGAAGTTGTATAGTCATTGCCAAACAGATCCCCCACCGATGACACGATCATGCTGGAATTGCTATCGCACATGCCCTTAAAAGGCTCATTTAGCGAATCGAGCAGGTGCAGGTATTCCGGCGCCAGCTTGTTCTTATATGCCGATACGAATTTCCCTTCAAGCAATACTGCCACAGGCCGGTAAGGCTTGTTGAACATTTCATTGTTCAAAGGAAAGTTCATCATGCTCAGGCTCACCCTTACAGGCGCCGAGGCTACCCTGCTATACTTGGATGACTGCAGCAACACCGTCTTATTGATACCAGTGGCCAGGAGCGTGTCAATACTGTTGGTGAATTTCCCAAACACGAAATCCATATTCCTCACGATCGGGTGCTCCGATGTGGGGTTGAGTTTTGGAAAATAGACCCACTCATGCAGTTCCGGTGGCCCGCCATTTACTACCCTCGCCAGCGGTACATTCTGCATGTCCTCTACAAGGTCATTGTTTATCCTCACCCCATACTTAAAGAGCAGATCATCCAGGTCCAGGCCATACTCCATCGCCATTATCTGCGGCGGGTGCATTTCCAGGCTGTCTATAGATGCATCCAGCGTATTCACATTCCACAACACATGCCCGCCACGCATCACATACTGGTCTATCTTCAATTTCTCCGGGCCGGTAAATGTAGTCCTCGGCTCATTAATAATGATAGCATCATACGCCACGGGTATATGCAGCGTATGCATAAGGTCCAGCGTATCCAGGTCATAGTACCGGCGCACGCTGTTCAATAGGTCAAAGGTCCTGATACCTAGGTCTTCATTATTGCCAACGATGTAGGCCACCCTTGCCCGTGCCGGCCGGCCAAGTTCATTAATGGCATTTGCAAATTTATACTCCAGCAGCGCCTCAGCATAGTTTATCTTTTCTTCAGCGGTATTCTTGTCTGGCGGGTCTTCCAGCAGCATCACAGGCATCTCCTTACCATTATATTGCACCAGCGCAAATGGAAAAAACACCTGCATGGAGTACTGCGCATCGCCCGTTTGAGAAAGCTCAAAATACCGTATACCCTTATTAGAAAGATCATGCACCACCGCTTTCTTCTCCTCGTCATTCTTCCCTTCAAACGGGTCCACGAACTTGAATACCACCTTTGTGCCCGCTATGTCTTTGAACGACGTAAGCCGCTCCCGCACCGACTCCTGCAACCGCTGCAGGTAGGCAGGAAACTTATTCTCACTCTTCAGGTACACATCCACCACCGCCACTTCCTTCATATTCCGCAGCATCGTCTTGGTCGACGGAGACAAGGAAAATCTCTTTTCTTTCGTAAGGTCAAGCCCGGCATGAAAATAAGACGCCAGCACATTCACGCACACAATGATGCCCACCATCATCACGATGCGGACCGTTGCCTGCTTCTGCCGTTGGTTCTTATTTGGTGCTGCTGTAGCCATTTATTTTAACTTCCTTTATTCCTTATTATATTTCCTTATGCCCTTATTGTTTATGCCGCACAATTTTCAAATTCGCACATTCTCAGATTTTCAAATTAACGTCTGCTGTTCAGCGAAAAGCGGGTCAGCGAAATAAACAATACGATTACCGACAAAAAGTAAACAACATCTCGCGAGTCTATCAGTCCCCTGCTTATCGAGTTATAATGAAACTCCATACCCATCATGCTCAGGTAATAATCGATACCCTCTGAGAATTTAGGCAGCTTGCTCAGCTGCTCAAAACCAGTATACAAAAGATAAGACGCCAGCAGCGCAATGAGAAATCCAACTACCTGGTTGGCTGTCAGCGAGGAGCAGAAAACCCCTACAGCCGCGAAAGTCGCCGCCAGGAAGAATAATCCTATGTAAGACCCTATCAGCGCCCCGGTATCAAGCCCTACTTCCGGCAGCGAAAGATTGCTGATCGTAAACACATAAACGAACGTAGGCACCAGCGCAAAAACGATCAGCGCCAGCGTAGCCAGGTACTTCCCTACTATTATTTCTATATCTGTCACCGGCTTGGTCGACAGCCACTCTATGGTACCCGTCCTGAATTCATCAGCAAATGACCGCATGGTCACTGCAGGCACCAGCAGCAGCAGCAGCCAGGGCGCTATTTCAAAAAAACGCTCAAGGGAGGCATATCCATAGGTAAGGACACTGTAATCAGGTATGATCCATAAGAAAAGGCCGCAGGCTATCAAAAAGACAAGAAGCGCCACATAGCCAACTATGGAACTAAAGAAAGAGTTTATTTCCTTAATGAATATACTGCGCATTAACCTATATATGTTCGAGGGAGGCAAATATAATAAAACAGGAGCGGTTTCACCATTTTGCGCGAATAGTAAAAGTTAAAATTTGGCCCCGCTGGCAATAATGGCACCTGCTTGATAAAAAAGTTGAAAGAAGATATTCAGCTAAATATTCCTACGACTCCATCCCCCCCTTTTAGCGAGGACATCGTGCGATGGCGAAGGGGTCTAGGCGATGTCTGCGAAGCGTATTCACGAAGTTTCGCCCCTCAGCTCATTTATCTTATAAACCACATCCAGGTACAATGTCCCTCCACTGTTTGCACGCACATAGTCGTAGACACGCAATGCCTTACCCCGCAATACATCCTTTTTGTCCGCATAACCCACTTTATGCGCCATTTCATAAAGCAAATTACCCATGCTCCTTAAATGCTCAACGGTGAGTTTCTTTTCATGTACGAGGTAGGTAAGCGCATCTTCATCATTCAAGCCCAGGAAAGCATCAAGGTCAATATCCAGCTCAGATCTGAACTGTTGTGCAAACATCGCCTGCTCTTCCGGATTGCTAAACTCCTTATGCAGCAGCATGCTCAGCAACTTCGACAGCATCAGCCCTATCCGGTCTATTTCCCTTTTAAATTTATCTTCCTGCGCCATCCCCGAAAAGTACGGTTTATTTGGAAGGCATCCGCCCCCCTATCTCAAAACCGCCAGTGATACTCCGGCATAATAACTAATAGGCGCAGCGGCATTGTAATACCTGCCATTCACTGCATTGATGTCATTACCCAGGCTATACTTCTGGTTGAGTATATTATTGGCACCCGCAAATACGTCAAATGCCACATGGCCTATTTCACGCTTATACCCCACCCTGCCGCCGAGCAAATGATACGGATCGCTGTACGCCGTATTGGCGTCATTCAGCGCTATCCGGTCACAGAAATAATAGTTCACATCCACATACCCGCCAAAGCCCGCCGACAAATGCACGCCCGCAGACACAGTATTAGCAGGCGTCCCCGGCATCTCTTTCCCCGAATAGTCGGTCGTTAGCTGCACGAACTTATCATAGTGAAATGAATAACCGGAATAACCCAGCCAGAAAAAAGAACTTAACAATCGCGAAGTGATGAGCCGGTACCTCAGATAAGCCTCCACGCCAAACTGGCTGGTACTTCCCGAATTCACATAATGGTCGCCACCCGATGAATCACGCCGCTCCACAATCGTATTGGCTAGCTGAAAATAGAAAACGTTGACATCGAAATAAAGCCTTTGTTTCATCAAATACCCCCTCGTGCCTGCTTCATAGTTCCACCCCTGCTCCGGGCTCAGTTCCAGGTTAGCCTCGCTGCCGGTCGGCGCCAGTTCACTCGTCGTGGGCGGTGAAAAGCCTTTCTCTATGGTCCCGTAAACAGATACCTTATCGCTGATGCGGTTAAGCACGGCAAGCCGTGGCGCAAGTTGGTTCCTATAGGTCTTGTCCTGCTCCGCAGGTGCTGTTGCCGACAATGTATTCAACTTCACATCCAGCCGGTTGAGGCTCATTCCCCCGGTAATTATCCAACCAGAGATATGCCACGCCAGTTGCGTAAACCCCACCACTTGCCCGTTCGTTATTTCCTGGTCCGTTTGTAGCCCTTGTGGCTGGCCGTTTACATTGTTATAAGTTCTGTCCTGGGCAAACTCCTCCTGTACCTCCCCACCTGTCACCCACTGAAACAACGATTTGCCGATACATCCTTCATAACTAAAAACAGTTCGCCCGCCCACATTTGGCTCAGATGTTCTTGAGTAGTTCCTCAGGTTTGGGTTTAGTTGTCGCGAGTAGTCACCATACACTGTTGTCACATTCGTCCAGTGATCACCAAATTGTTGTTTGTTAGTGAGTCCTGCGAGAAACGTCCGCTGGTAGATGGTTGCCATCGCCGATGCCGCACTTGGCGCCGTGGCTGTGGCTGGCCGTGCGTTCTGCGCATCGGCATTGTACTCTTGCAGCGTCAGGCCACCCGGCGTCTGGTAAGAGAGATCACCATAAAAAAAATGCGCGCTCAGCTCACCACCTGCGCCATGTTTTGCTATCGCATCCCAGGAGATAATATCATTACGCACCGCCGACTGCAGTCGGTATCCATCGCTCGCCAGGTGCTGGTAACGGATCACGTTGCGCATACTGCTATCGCCTATCCGTATTTCACCTTCTGTATTACTGAGGCCATAACTACCGCCGGTATAGTTCACTTCCACCCCTTGCCGCCACACATCTGGCATACTGTTTATCAGCAGCACACCGCCGGTACCAGCACCATACAAACTGCTGCCCGGGCCTTTTATGATCTCCAGCGACTGTATATTATAAAATCCCAGCTGGTTCAGATAAGTATTGCCGCTTGGATCAGTATAGGGAATGCCGTTGTAGTAAACCTTTACATTACGCACACCAAATGGCGATTCCAGCGAACTCCCCCTGATCCCAAACCTATAGCTTCCCGGCGAACGCTCTTCCATTCGCACGCCCGGCGCTGTATTCACCGCTTGCAGTATACCTGTATTGTTACCTGAATTTAAGTCGGCCGACCTGATTACATTCACCGCCGCCGGGGTGGTCAGTATCGAACCGTACTGTTCATATGCATGCACCGTAACCTCGGGCAAATGCTTAATTGTGTCTGTGTTGAGATGCGGGGTATTTGTAGAATCACCTTGGGCATGCAAAAGCGTTGCAGCAGGCAGGCTCAATAAAAATACGACAATGCATTTCTTCATTTTTTGCTTTTAGGCACGCCCTTAGTTGGTTGCAGCCACTCGCCATATCATGTTCGATACGTCATCAGTTACCAGCATCGATCCATCAGCCAGTACTACTACATCTACCGGCCGGCCATGCACTTCGTTCTTGTTCAGGTTCGCAATAAAGCCGGTGAGAAAATCTTCGGGCTTGTCCGGCGCACCGTTCACAAAAGGAACGAACACCACTTTATAACCCTGCAGCACAGTGCTGTTCCACGATCCATGTTCTGCAATAAAAGCGCCGTTATGATACTTTACGGGGAAAGCGTTTTGGGTATAAAAGATCATCCCCAGCGGCGCCACATGATTGCCAAGGCTCACATCCGGCACAATTGCTTTTTTCACGAGGTCCGTTTTTGTTTCCGTCACCCGTGTATCTATGTGCTGGCCCCAGTAGCTATAGGGCCATCCATAAAAGCCACCCTGCTTTACCTTTGTAAAATAGTCCGGTACCAGGTTATCGCCCAGTTCATCCCGCTCATTCACTGCTGCCCACAGTGTATGTGTGCCGGGATACCACGCCATACCCACCGGGTTTCTCAGACCGCTGGCATACACCTTCATATCAGATCCGTCCTTGTTGATCACAAGTATATTCGCACGCATTATTTCATTGGCAATTCCTTTCTCTGCTATATTGGTGCCTGAGCCCACTGCTATGTATATTTTATCGCCTTCCGGGTCTGTTATTATATTCCGCGTCCAGTGGCGGTTGTGCTTGCCGGCCTGCAGGTCCATTATCTTTTCCGGTGCGGCTGTCATTTTGGTTTGCCCTGTTTTATAGGGATAGCGCAGCAGCGCATTGGTATTGGCCACATACAGCCAGTCGCCCAGCAGCAGCATTCCAAATGGCTGGTTGAGCCCTTCAAGAAATGTTTCTTTCACATCCGCCTTGCCGGTCCCCTTGGTGTCTCTTAGCAGTGTTATCCTGTTCACCCCTACATGCTTATTCTCTGCCTTACCGGCACCCAGCACCGCGGCGCCCACCACCTTCACCTCGGTATTTAGGGTACTTGCTTCCGCTACAAGTATATCGCCATTCGGCAGCACATACATTTTGCGGGGGTTCTCCAGCGCATCTGCATACTTGGTCACAGTAAAGCCCGCCGGGGCCGTCGGTGTCTCATTCTCTTTCCACCCTATTACCTTACTGAAATTCTTTACAGACTTTCCTGCGTTGTCTGCAGATAGGGTATCCGCGTGCGCCTCCTTATGTGCGTATGGCTGACAGGAAACAATATGAGCCGGAAGTAAAAACACCGCCAGTAAAAAATAGCTGCTTTTCATGTTTATTGATTTATGATTGGTCTTACAGAACAAACAGATAAAAATCATGCCATACCAAACAATGTATATCCTACGGATTCTCATGTCGAATCTTGCGCTGCTCATGATAACGCCACAAGGATACTTTTCCCATTTGCCCCATCTTGGTTTATACCGATTAGTTTCAGCTAAGCTTCCTTGGCCAAATAGATTGCAGCGCGTTATTTTCAATAGCCTCAACCCTCAGGGCCGGTGATTTGCTGCTCCAATAGCCCTGAACTTTAGGTCGGGGAATGAATACAAATGATGGAGGCTTTAGCCAAAAATGACCCGGTCGGAGTGTCACACCCTTCTGGTTTTGGCTAAAGTTTGAAGATACATTTTCACATTGCACGTCGGAATTACTACGCAAGGCAATTCGGACTAAACACAAAAATCTGCTTCTTACGCCTCATGTTGACCATGCTAAATACCAAAGCTGAAACTAATTTCTTTTTCAAACGCATAAAAATTTTCACTCACACAATAAAAACGAAGCCATTTTTTGCTCAAAAATCCCACTTGCTCTTTTCTTGAGGTGTAATAACATATAACTTCTCAACCATCAAGAGGTTACCTCGAAAAAAAATTACATCATATCTCGCATACGGTATATGACAGCGCGAAAAACGCACTATCATAAAAACCTGTTTTGACCATATCAGATCCTCGTCCGACCTTTGTCCCAAATCTCATTTTTTACCGACAAACACTATCATATGACAACAAGACAAGCACTAAAAAGGTGGCGCGAACATGTGAAAAATATAATGGCCACTGCTCCACCCCGAATCATTAAGATCATCGTAGCACCCAAGCCACCCAGAGTTTGGTGATCAACACAACTGCTTTTTGGGGCATCATGAGGCATGAGATCGGGCATTCTATCAGGAAACTACAAATGCATCCTTGGGTTAAACGACACGATCCCGAAGGGATTGCATATCTGTAGCAAACAAACCCCACGAAAGAGCGATGCCGAAGGTATTGAATGTTCTATACCCGATCTAATATCCCTGCATTAGAGATTACCCAAGTGGGGCATGAACGGGACATGAGCTAATATATAAGTACCTTGGAAATCAGTCAACAAAAACGAAGCAATGCCCCACACAAGCATTGAAATAATTCAAAAAAACGGGGCATTCCCAACTATAGGTATGAGATATAAAACTAAATTACTATGCACTGGAAGTGCATAGGTTCATGTATGCCGGAATAAATTCCTACTCCAGGATCAAATTTTCAGCGTTCGGATTG
>CAINOM010000061.1 GCA_903851455.1 uncultured Bacteroidota bacterium
AGTGGCCTACAACCGGATAAACGGTCCGCTACCTGTAGAATGGGAAAACGAGGTTTTTGAAAAGTTTGAGAAGCCGTATCGCAGAGAAGGGGCGGGCCTGTCGCTTGCAGAATTATACCTGGACGATCCGAATATTAATAAATACACTTTACAACAACTGATCGGCAGATGCCTTACATCTGTTAAAACTTTCCAGGCGGATTCTATTACCCGGCAACTTGATACTTTCGACCATTTTTTCCTGGCTAACCGGCTTTACCTGCTCAACCTCGCGGCGGTCTACACCACGAGTTTTGAATGCCCCAACACTAAAAATATCATTCCTGAACTAAGGGCAATGCTCGGTGACGTTAAGGGCATTTATACAGCATACAACAGATCGTTCCCTGCCACTCCGCTTACCAATGACTATTTGCTACTCTACGACAGAATGATCGCTTTTGCCAACAGGCAACCATCAGACCACACCCTGTTTGACCATTATACGTTTATAAAAGACTATGTAAACCCCCTTTTTGGCATCAACCAAAAACTCATCGTCGCCTACAATGTCATTTCTAAAAGCTACAATGACTTTACGCTGAACAATGATCCGCAATCTATTTTCAACAAGGGCTTGTACACTCCCCAAAACTCAAAGGGCATCTACTCATTGGTAAAAGACCAGGAAACGCTGGATGAAATAAAGCACATCGGGAAACTGCTATTCTATGACCCAATAGTCTCCGGCAACAACCAGCGCAGTTGTATCTCCTGTCATAAGTCGACACAATACTTTACCGATACCACCTGCACGACAAGTATGCAGTTCAACAAACAGTGTGGCCTGCCCCGCAACACGCCATCGCTGGTAAACGTTATCTATAACCACCTGCTGATGCTGGATGGAAAGCATATCTCGCTGCAGGCGCAGGGCCGTGCAGTAATGACCAATCCTATAGAGATGGGCGGCAATGAGCAGGAAATTGTAACCAAGGTGATGAGCTGCAAGGAATACAAAGCGGCTTTCAAAAAATTTCTAAAATATACACCCGAAGAAAAAACCATAACCTTTGATCATATCGTATCAGCGATCACATACTACTATGCGGAGTTTAGTAATTACTACGCACCATTTGATGAAGCCATGAATGAGAACAAACCGTTGAATACGGAAAGCATCAAGGGGTTTAACCTGTTTATGGGCAAGGCACGGTGCGCCACCTGCCACTTCGTGCCGCAGTTCAACGGTGTCAAGCCCCCATACATCAGCACGGAATTCGAAGTGCTGGGGGTGCCTGCCGATACCGGCTACCACAAACTAAGCGAAGACAAGGGACGGTATGAAGTAAACCCGGCCAATGAAACAATGAATGCATTCAGGACGGGCTCCATCCGCAATGCAGAATATACCAAGCCATACATGCACAACGGCATTTTTACTACGCTGGAGCAAGTAATAGACTTCTATGACGTGGGCGGTGGTGCGGGCAAACAACTGAATGTCGCCAACCAGACCCTATCACGTGACTCGCTAAAATTGACCGCTTCGGAAAAAAAAGAATTAATTTCGTTCATACATTCACTGAATGAAAAGATCATTTTTCAAAAGCCGCCGGAAAAACTGCCTGTTTCCTCAAACAGTGTACTTAACGGGAGAAAAGTAGGCGGAGAATATTAAACCCAGGATAAGCTTATGAACCGACGATACTTTATCTTATTGCTGTTGCCGATCGCCGCCATTATTTTTATGCAGTGCAAGAGCAGCAAGAAAGTGACCTATAACATCCCCACTACCCTGAGCGACGAGCAAAGGAAGGAGCTACTCGACAAGTGTAAAAAAGGCATGGAACTCTTTAAAGTCAACTGCTCGGAGTGCCATGGCATTTTTTCTAAAGGGAAAGACAAGACGCCTAATTTTACCAACGAACAAATAGACAACTACTCTGCCCGCTTCCTGCGCCACGACCCGAAGAACCATGCGGTGATCAAGGACATGAGCCCTGAGCAGATGAATGAAGTACTTATGTTCCTGAGGTTCAGAAAAGTAGAGCATCCAACAACAACTACCGCACAAAAGAAAAAAAGATAGCTACCGCAACGTATTAAATGCGGAGTGGCACCCTTTGGCTGATATAAAATATATCTTTACCTTTAACCAAACCAAACGTACCGAGTTATGAGAGTGAAAATGGTATTCTTCATTGTTCTGCTACCCTTCATGGTATTGGCAAAAGGCAAGGTTCCCAGGAGTATTTATGACTTTAAGGTAAAGGGGCTGAACGGCAAGACTATAGATTTCTCAAAATTCAGGGGCAAGAAAATACTGATCGTAAACAGCCCGTCTATGGCTGATGACAATCCACAATATGCGGAGATAGAAGCGGCTTACCAGAAGTATAAAGACAAACTGGTTGTAGTGGCTTTTCTTGACAAAGATTATGGCCCGCCTCCCGGATCAAAAAAGGATGTAGACTATTCAAAAAAGAACTATCATGTCACTTTTCCATTGGCAGCCAAAGTGGTCGTAAACGGCGACAATCCCGCTCCTATCTATAAATGGCTGTTACAAAGCAAGTACAACAAATACAAGGACACAGAGATCAAGTGGGACTTTCAGAAATACCTGATCAATGAAAAAGGAGAACTGGTTGCGGAATTTGATCCTAAGATCAGGGTTACCAGCCAGGCTGTCATTGATGCTATAGAGAAATAGAAACGTTGCAGACTAACACAAAAAATCGCCGCTGGAAACAGTGGCGATTTTTTTTATTTCATTGTTGTCAGAGCCGACTACTTTTCTGCCGCTCTTTTTTCTTTGTTCTTTTTAATAAGGTGACGTAAGCCTTTGTAGGACAATTCAATTGCCTTCCACTTCAGGTAACCGCCAATGAATTCAAAAGCGAATGCCTTTAACGGGCTTCTGCCCTTCTTCGGCTCTTCGTACGATGCGTTGTAGGTATCCTTTTGTTTATTTCCTTTTTGCGAAAGCTTTTTCTGAATGAACTTTACCAGTAAGTTCACCACAGGGTTAGAGACCGGGAGATAGTCTAACAACGAACCACCACCCTCATCTTCTCCCTTGTCACCTTTCTTTTTGCCGAGTATTCCATCGAGAGACAAAAAGTCTTCTTCATCCATGCGCTCACTTTCTTTGAGCAGGAGTTTTTTCTCCCGTTCAAGGTCATCTACACTGCGCAATTTTTTTGGATAAATTCTCATTCTGAAAATAATGGCGATTGTTAATCTTCTTCGGCCTGCTCTTCATCACCCTCTGTCAAAACACGAATGAAGCCACTAGCAAAAAAGCGGGTGATGCGCTTGCGAAGCGCCACCACTATAGCCAGCAATAAAATGTAAATACCAATAACGATAAAGAACGATACCATTTTCGACAGGCCAGCCGCAGCAAAAACCTCGGTGAGCCCGAACCCAATAAACAGCAGAACGCAAAAAAGAATGAACAAACAGATCAAAGACAACAAGAAGTAACTAAACAGGCTGGCGCTTCGCTCTATCAAACTGAGTTTAAACAATTTGATACGAACGTCGACGTACTGCGTAACTTTCTGCTTCAGGTCGTTGAGTATACTCATCAGTTGGGTGCGGGATTAAGAATGGTATATTTCTTCCTCCATGTCCATTCCCTTCTTCGCAAATTTTCCTTTCAGGTTATTCAAGCCTTTTTTAAGCTTTTCCATATCCTCCTGGCGTGTTTCTTTATCGGTAGCAAGTATGTAGCCTACTGCAACGCCTGCAGCTGCCCCTATAAGTAATGTAGCGATGGTGTTTCCTATCTTTGCCATATCATGTAGATTTTAAAGTTTATAACTGAAACTGACTACTCAGGTCCGAGTCAGATGCCACTCAACCACACACTGTCACATGGCATGATTGTAGTTTTTCAACGACCGACTGAATGTCAGCCAGGTCACCCTCTGTCAAAACACGAATGAAGCCACTAGCAAAA
>CAINOM010000062.1 GCA_903851455.1 uncultured Bacteroidota bacterium
CACCAGTTTTTCGACGCAGAAGGGAAAATTGTAATAGCTGATATCGGCCATTACGAGAGTGAGCAATTCACTTCGGAAATATTTAAGGCTATTCTTAACGAAAAATTTCCTACATTTGCAATCCTTTTATCTAAGATAAATACCAATCCTGTAAAATATTTTTGCTAATGGCTACTGTAAAAGACTTTTCTGTTGAAGAAAAATTGACCGCCGTCCTCGCGTTACAAAAGATCGATTCTAAGATAGATGAGATCAGGACGATGAAGGGCGAATTGCCCATGGAGGTTAAAGACCTGGAAGATGAGATTGAGGGGCTGCAGACGCGTATCAACAACATCGATGCGGAGATCAACAGCATCAACACCTTCATAGATACAAAAACCACAGCCAAGAAAGACGCGCAGGCGCTGATAAAGAAGTACGAGAAACAGCAGGACAACGTAAAGAACAACCGTGAGTTTGAAGCGATCAATAAGGAAATTGAGATGCAGGAACTTGAGGTGAAGCTGAACGAAAAACATGTGAAAGATGCTACTTATGAGCAGAAAGACCGCATGAATGCCCGCCTGAAAACTGAAGAGAAGATAACCGATGTAGAAAGCGCGCTGAAAATAAAACGTAAAGAACTCGAAAAGATCACTGCAGATACCGAGAAGGAAGAAAAACTGCTTTCTGCGAAATCGGACGAAGCAAAAGAAAAAGTGGACCCACGCCTTCTGACTGCATATGACCGCATCCGTACCAGCTATCGCAATGGCCTTGCTGTAGTGCCGATCGTTCGTGACAGCTGCGGCGGTTGCTTCAATGTAATACCTCCACAGCGCCAGAGCGAAATACGCCAGCATAAAAAGATCATCGTTTGTGAACATTGCGGCCGCATACTTGTGGACAGCGATATGAACGATAAAGTGAACGCTGCCAAATAAGAAGAGTTTTCAAGTATATTTAAAAGGATCTCATTTTTGAGATCCTTTTTTTGTTTTGACCTTGACCCAATCCCGATTTGAGCAAGGTACCTATCTCCGGGTGCCTCAGGCAGCCCTGCTATAAAATATTTAAAAGCATGCTGGTATTCGTTCTCACGATCAACTGCGAATATTATTTTGCTTCTGACACTACGGTGGTATGGTAATGCATACACTAAGGTGTACAAAAAAATACAACCAAATGAAAAACATTAAGAAGGTATTATTTATCCTGGCGATCATGCTCACCTGCGGGGCTTACGGCAGCATGGCCCAGATCTATGTTAACGTGCGTCCGCCAAGGCCGGCAGCAGTAGTGCGTGTTGAGGCGCCAAGCCCGCGACATGTGTGGGTTGATGAAGACTGGCACGAGCGCGGAGGAAAATATGAATGGAACGGCGGCCGGTGGGAAGCACCACCATATCCCGGTGATCATTACAAGGCAGGACATTGGGACCACAGCGCGCATGGCCATAGGTGGAAATCAGGCGGCTGGCACCATTAATCGAACTCTTCTAAGCTTATATCTTAATGAAAACAAAAGAGTGCGCGCGCGCACTCTTTCCATGTTATACAAGTGCAACAGTTGCTATGTTCCAGGGCATGCTACATTTTCTGCATCAGCAATGTTACTTTATTGAAGTCAGCCGAAGCATTGATTACTTTCCTGAAATTCTCATAGTCTGCAATAGGAAAGTGCATCCGGTTATAAACCTCATTGATGTTGACCGTAAGCTTGTCTCCCTCTATTTTGTAATCACTGGTGAATGCCGCAGTCACTTCGCCGCCAGCATCCTTCATTTCAGTTTTAATATTCAGCGTCTCAGGGTTCAGTATCTTAAAGCCGGATGGCAAATTAACAATGATGGTGCGGGCCAGAGTATGAGGATATTCAAAATCAATGGGTTGCTTGCGCTCTGTGGTTTGGTATAGTTCTGATTGTTTACCGATCACATCTCCTATCTTAAAAAGATATTTAGGGCCAGCCTTCTCGGTAAGCTGCGGCGCTTTCACAGATGCTACAAGCGACATTGGTTTGCCCGCGCTGTAGTTGTCAAATCCTTCTCCCGAGATGTTATATTTCACGATGTCCTCTTGCTTGCCTGCAATAGACACCAGGCTCTTCACCAGGTCTTTTACTTTGTCCTGCGGCAACAATACCACTACCTCGCGGACACCCATGGCGCAATAGCCCGAGAAGGTATAGGTAACCTCAGCCGTTGCTTCAATGGCCGGCGTAAAAGAGATATTGGCCAGGATATCCATGTGGCTATCCGAAGATGGCATTGGGTTTATGGTATGTATATCTGCTATCGCTTTTGTGATTCCGCCAAGTGTGGTGAGCTTGCAAAAGAGCCCCTTATTACCGATCACATCAGCATCCGTAAAGGGATAACGGATGTAGGTGGATGCCGGGGAAAGATATTTTTTCCGGTCGGGGAAGTAAAAAATGTACTTCTCCAGATTATTCCAATTCTCAAAATCGGGGTCCAGTGGCGCGGAGCTCCGGTTTGTGGTTACGCCAAGCTCGTGTTTTATCCCTGCTTTAAAAAAACAACCCGCAAATAGACGTATCAGCGAACCTTCGGTCGCCGATTTTTTCGAGATAACATTGTTCAGCCTGGCAGCGTCCTCGCCCAGGTCTACCTTGTATACCGTAATGCCTGACTTGATAGCGCTCTCGATCTTTTTAATTTTTTCTTCTTCACTTTGGCCTTCTGTAACGCCGATAGAAGCAAGATATTTTTCAACAGCCGCATCTTCTTTGTCGGATAGCTCATAGGCATTTGAATAGAGTTTCTGGACCAGCTCCTGCCAAGTGAATATTCTTACGCCTTCTTTGTCTTCAGGCTGGTAGCTCAGCTTATATTCTGCCCGCATGCGGTTGGCATCATAAAAGCCGTAGGTCTCTTCATGTAGCGCGGGGATATTGCTATAACTGGCGGATATGCATCTCTCCTTTGCTATCACTGTATCGCCAACCGTTGGAAAACCATTGTAACCTTTCTCTTCGAACTTTAACCTCGACGGCGCAGATAGATCAAAGGAGGCATGAATAACCGGGATGCTGAACTGAAAGGTTTCTGTACTGGACCATACCGTATGCTTCTTATAGCTGATCAAAAACTCAACTTCCGAATTCTTCTCTACACCATCCATAGCGAATACGATTACCGTTTTATCATCTTCGCCCTTTGATTCCTTCATTTTTTCCTTCTGTACATCTATAACGGTTCCGTTTGCAGTGATGGTGCGCGCTTTTATCGTCTCCAGCTCCTGGCCCTGGTATACCGGCACGGTCATCTTGTTAAAGTCCTCGATGCCCTTCTCATCCAGTATCTTAATGATGCGGTGAGTGGACCGGTGCATCCATATTTCTTTGTCATCACCATCTTCATACTTTATTACCGTGTTCTCTTCCACGATTACCGAGGACTCGCTGACAAACTCTTTTGGCACGGTGTGAAGCACTGGTTTATCCTGCCAGTAGTCTGTTATCCTACTTTGGGCGCTGGCGCTGCTAGCGGCAAGGGCCAAAGCACAAAAATTCAAGAATATCTTCCTCATAATTTAGTCGGCTGTTAGTACTACTGATTCTTTATACTGTTTTTTAAGTTCGTCAACTGTGGCGTTGTGCTCCGCAAAATACTGTGATGCTACCGACATGGCATTGATGTGATATTCCTTGTTCATGATCACCTTTCGCCCTTCCTGCCTGTAGCTGATCTTATAGTCCCATATATTCTCAAGGTGCCCGCTTGCCTCTGGCGGCAGGAAGGATACGTGATAGCCTGCCGGCACGTCTAATATTGCCACTTCGGTTTCATGGTCCTTGTACCTGAAATACACCGGTACATCCCTGCCGTCAACTTCGATATTTCCGAAGCCCGGTTTCATATTCAGATTTACATAGTACTCATTGCCCACTTTTTGGCAGTAATCATCGACCACAAAATCAGCTGTAAGCCTGCAGCTCTTGCCCCCTGTATCAGATGGCGTGTACTGATAACTTTTTTGCATGTACTTATTTGAACCGCGCTCCAGCATAGCCTTTACCAGCTTATCCCGTTAGTCGCCATTGCTGAACATCATCTGTATCTGCAGGTCCCACGAAAAATATCCCTGGAGGTCAAGTGTAGCCCTGCCCGTCACCTGTTTGCCATTTACAGACAAAAAAGTAGTGTCTATCGAAACATTGCTGGCGCCATCTGCCTCCGGCACCTTAATGATCTTGAACTCCTTCTCGTTGATACCTACTAGCGCTTCCTTCCCTTGTATATTCTCCGGGGCTTTACCAAACGGGATCAGCGGATGCGTACCATCCATAAATATCCATTCATCGCCGATCTTCACAGTGCAGATCATATGATTGGCTACTTTCATCAACGGAGTTTCTTCCCACGTATACGGTTTTGAGTTCGTGCCTATCCATGTAAAGTAGGCATCAAGCCCCGCCTTTCTGCATAGCGCTACGAGAATGCTGGCCATATCTTTGCAATCGCCGAACTTCCTTTTGCAAATGGCTGCCGCCTGGCGCGGTATCAGTCCCTCAAGGCTGTCTTCAAATGCTATGTAGTGAATATTATCCTGCACCCATTTATAAATGTGCGCGGCTTTTTCTTTCTGGGTCTTATCGCCCTTCGTAAGTTTAGTCGCCGTCTGCGTTATCTCATCATCTTCAGCAACGTTGATCTTGCTTATAAAACCGAACATGTATTTGTAGAAGTGATCAAGGTCGCCTATGATCTGCTCCTTGTCTTCACCGGGCAACTGGTAAGAGTAGATATAAGGTATAACATGCAGCGCGTACCAATCTGACGAGGGAATACTTTCAAAATGCTTTATGGCCGGGATATCGGTTGCAGAAAAAGTATACACTACCGTATTCTTATTCTCTTCCATTGTTTGTTTTATTCTATCTGGTTGGGAGCCTTTGATCACAAACTTCATATGCACATACTTAGGCACAGTGACCACAAACGTAGATTTTGCCACCGGGATATTCTCCTGGAAGTAGAACGATGGAAGTATGTGAATATCGTTATGGCTCAGCGAGTATTCGTTCTTCAGCAAGGACTTCGGCGTGAGACCGCTGAACGATATTTCCGTCTCCTTAGTATCATCAAACAGGATGTTGCTTTCATCGTAGTGAACGGTCTTCGAGTCGCTAGGCCGCTGCTTTGTGTATCCTTTCTTTCCCGCTATCAGGGCATAGGCATCATTGTCTTCGAGTTTATTGAAATAGCTGTGGAAGATGTATTCCTTGTTATAAATGCCAGGAGACAACTCTCCGATGAGCAGCCGGTCCGATGACACATAGCTGTTGGCCGTTAGTTTACCTTTCTCATTCTTGATCACAAGATCCTGCCAGAAATCAGAGATCACAGCCAGCTCATCTTTATATCTTAACAGCAAAGAGTCAACATCCTGCGCATGCAGTTGTGTGGCAAATAAAATGAGCAGCGTAACCGCACACAAATTACGATGCGTCCTGCCGGGACGAGGGATCGGGAGATATCTCATTTCGAAATTGATGTTAACCGGCCATAATGATAATACCTCGTACTGGTGGTGTGCGTAACCGGATCTGTGACCACGGCAGGGCCATTCAGCACACCATAGTAATAGCCTGCTGCAATCAGTAAGTTACCGTCTTTATCATAAGAGCGCTCTACTCCCATTTCTTCATCATCTTTGTAGTCGACTTCATAAAGCACTTTGCCGTTCGTGCCATACCGTTTCAGCTTACCATCAATGCCCATGCTGTTGTAGACGCGCTCTGCCGCTGGCTTACCGTCGCTATAATAAACATTGAACGGACCGGTCAGGAAATTCTGCACTACTTCACCCTCTCCTGATTTCTGACCATTGCTGTAATACGTAGTGAACTTCGCTGTTCCATTCTTCGCCTTTATCTGCGGCAGCAATTTTCCGTCCTTCCCTTCATAACTATAGCCGATAAAATCACCCTTGTCATAATACATCACAAATGCTGTACGGCCGTTTTCTCCGTAATATATCTGGGCGCTGTCTTTGTTGCCATTCTTATAATTGTAAGATGCGTAGAGCACGTTGCAGTCATAGTGGTTAAGCCGCCCTTCAAGGTTCACTGTATTATTGTAATGCTCTTCGCGCAGCAAGGCTCCTGTCTCATCATAATATTCCCACGTCCCTATTTTTCCGCCGTCTTTGTATGAGCCCTTGTATTGTATTTTTCCGTCCGGGTAATACTCCGTCAAAATACTATCTCTCTTGCCGTCCTTAAAATAGCTCTGTTCCTGCAGCGCGCCGTTTACATACTTGCTCACGTATGGTCCATTCATATTGCCATACTTTAGTGAGTACTGCCACTCGTTCAAGCCAAGACTTTTTGGCCAGTGACTGAATTTATAGGACCCTGCAGTAGGGTTGTAAAACACGCTGTCGGTCTTATGCTCCAGTGTATCGAAGCAGGTATGCGCGGTAAGTTCGCCGTCGTCGTAGTAGTATTTGTTCACGAGTTCGCCGTTGATATTGTAATCTTTGTAAATGCCGGTTATCTTGTCGTTTAGCAGGTACCGCTCATCTTCAAGCTTACCGTTGATATTATAGTATTTCCAAGGCCCCTGCGCCTTGCCTTCCTTATACCAGCCCTCGCTTTTCAGAATTCCGTTGCTGTAATAAGTCTTGAAATAGCCATCGCGCAGGTTGTTCACATAATTTTCTTCCTCTCTTACCTTGCCATTTTTGAAGTACGTAGTAGATGTGCCCTCCAGGCTGCCGTTCTTGTAAAAGGTTTCTTCGCTTTTTGCGCCCGTCTCGAAATAGAAGGTCTCCAGGCCATGCCGCATTCCCTGGTCATCTATTTTCAGCGCCGCTGCCGGATTGCCGTTGGCGTAAAAATGCCGGTACTCATATATCCCGCTCTTGTCTTCTTTTTCCAGCATCACGGCACCATCATCATTGGTGTACTTGATGTAATAAGGAACATCGTCACTGAGTTTCAGCACACCGTAAAGCCGCCCGCCAGGTGTAAACTTGTCCATCTCCTGCAATCTGCCATTCCGGTAAATAAATTTGTCTGTAAGGTGGCCGTCTTCATCATATTTCTGCGACTCGCCATCCTCTTTACCGTTTTTATAAGTCGACTCTTCTTTTTTGTGACCGTTATCGTAATATTCTATATAGCGGCCATCCAGTTTGCCTCGCGCAAAAATAGCTTCCTCGTTCAGCTGCCCATTTTCGTACCATGTCTTTACAGGGCCGGACATTTCACCGCTGACGTAAGCCACTTCTTTCTTTGGTTTTCCGTTGGCATAGTAGATCGTGTACCGGCCATCCGATACTCGCCGGTCATCGTAAGTTTCCACCAGCTCCTGCTGGCCATTGGAAAAGAAGCTCCGTTCCTCTATTATCTTATCGGTTACCCTTTTCTTTATCCCCGATAACCATCCCTTTGAGCTAAAGTCGTACTCCGCTTTGGCAACCCCTTCCCTGTCTCTGATTGTTATCATACTGAGGTTGCCATTGGTGTAATAATTGAACGATGAATCTCTTTCAACACCATTAGCATAATATTCTCTCGACCTTATTCCACCAACGGCATAATAATCTGTCCACCATCCTTCTTTCTCACCTTTGTCGTTATAGCGCCCGCGGCTGCGCAAGGTATGGTTGGTCCGGAACATTTCTGCGTCCCCTTTTATAATATCATCTTTGCCGTTCGTGGTCATCGTGCCCACTACTATCAGGTTGTCCTTTGGATAATAATGATACCTTTCAACAGCTTTCTGGCGTTTGTTATAGTTAAGTTCGCGGGTAGCCTGGATCTTCCCAAAGTATGGGAATACGATCTGTTTCACCTCGTCGATCTCCTTACTTTTCTTTTTGGCCAGGTTGTCCACATTCTCAAAGCCATAACCCGAATACTTAAACAGGATAAATGCCTCAATCATGTCGTTCTTAAACAGGTCTGCAAGCAAGGGCACATAATACTGCATCACAAAATTGGTATCTGCGGGATCATACTTCAGCTTCTCCATGATCACTTGCGACTGCCGGAAAATGTTGTCATTCAGGCTCATTTTAAGCTTGTAGTCTCCACTAAGAGCAAGCTTGGAATTTACGAGCTGGTCTATATCATCAAAAAGCGGGTGGCTGTATCGCTCGTTCTTTTCGTGATAACATTTCACAACCTCATCAGTTTCCACAGTAATACTGTTGATCAGAGATATAGACTTCTTGGCGGTTGCCGCATTATCGGTCATGAGCAGCGACGATTCTAACGCGATAAAACCCTCCGACAACCGGCCCTGGAACATATAAGTCATACCCAGGAGGTAGTGTGATGCGAAGTGATTAGGATTGATACGCAGCGAATGCTGGAAATAAGGCAATGCCCTGTCATACTCCTTTTTCTTGAAGAAAATGACGCCCTCTTCGTACCAAGGCTGGTGATCGTTCGGGCACATTCTGATAACAGAGTCGTAGATCATCATGGAGCTATCGGTCTTGCCCAGGTAATCGTAAATAGCCCCCAGGTTCAACAGGAAGCCACGTTTGTCACAATCCGGCAGGTTTAAGCCCGCATAGGCCAGTTCCTTTGCAGTTTCATAAGCGCTGTCGGCAATTGATGACAGTACCTGTTCATAAACCGCACTCGCATAGTTAGTATCGCACTCATGTACTTGCCGGTACTGCTCGATCGATTTTTTATATTCGCCGTTCTGGTAGAACTCAACTCCCTTTGTCAGGACCTCTTTCGAGTCTATGTACGGGATCTGCGCCTGCGCCTGTAGAGTAAGCAGAAGGGAGGCGGCAAGAAAAATATATTTATGCATAGGGGGTATTTAGCGATGAATAGCATCAAATATAATAGATAAATGCGTAATCGCAATATCGTTATATGGTTGACTGCCAGGCGATATTAAACGCCTAATTCGTACATTTGTTATATGCGGCATTTATTTACTACGGTTTTATTTTTTTGCATGTTTTCGGTCGCCTCAAATGCACAGGAACAAAATAAGGATGTACACATCTACGACCCGAAGGCGGATGCCGCTACGGATATCCACAACGCAGTAACGCTGGCTCATAAACTGCACAAGCATGTGCTGCTGCAAATAGGCGGTAACTGGTGCATCTGGTGCCGGCGATTCAATAACCTGGTGACCACAGACACAACTCTGAGGCATGTTGTGGATAGCAATTATGTGATCGTTCATGTAAACTACAGCCCTGAAAACAAGAATCTCAAAGTACTGGAAAGCCTTTCGTATCCCCAGCGTTTTGGTTTCCCTGTATTCGTGATATTAGACGACAAGGGGAACAGGCTGCATACTCAAAATTCAGGCTACCTGGAGGAGGGCCCCGGGCACAGTAAAAAGAAAGTAGAAGAGTTTTTAAGGCAGTGGTCTCCTGCGGCCTTAGATCAGGGAAACTATAAGGGCTAGCCTGCTGGCACCTCATCACCACTGGTTTCGCCCAATACCGGTACCTTTGCTTAATTATACCCGCTATGTCTTCCGTTTTATTGATCAAGAATATGGTGTGCCACCGTTGCGTGCTCACAGTCGAAGAATTCCTGAAGGAAGAAGCCATCCCATACAATAATATCAGCATTGGCGAAGTACAACTTGCCGGAGAATTGTCTGCTGCCCAAAAGAATCACCTCACGGCCAGGCTCGAAAAAGTGGGGTTTGAGCTGATCGACGATCGTATGACCGCCCTCGTAGAGAAAATAAAGCAACTCGTCATAAAAAAAGCCCGCAAACAACTTTCCGACAAAGAAAATGAGTTGAATCTGTCGAATTTCCTCGCTGGCCAGCTGCATCATGAATACACCTACCTCAGCAGCCTGTTCTCGTCAATAGAAGGCCGCACCATAGAAAATTACTTCATCGAGCAGCGAATAGAAAATGTAAAGGAACTGCTTATATATGGAGAGATGACCCTGTCTGAGATCGCCATTCAACTTGATTATAGCAGCACTGCACACCTTTCGTCGAGATCGG
>CAINOM010000063.1 GCA_903851455.1 uncultured Bacteroidota bacterium
CGACAAGAGTAGACAATATGGCAATAAAAATAAAAGCCAGCGCTATTTCTATGAAAAGAGGTAGGAGGCTGTATTGCTCATAGGCCTGAAATAAGAGGTCTGCCAGATCTTTCCACATGGATACTTACTATTTTTTTTTGGTGACAAGCTGAGATGCACTATTCTTATTTGCAAGTAATTTCCTGATGCGAATAAGTAATTCACCTGCCATGATGGGCTTTTTGAGATAATCGTCTGCTCCAAGCCTGAAGGCCTCTGTAATGGTTTCTTCATTACCCACAGACGAGATCACAATGATGCCTATGTTTCGTTTGGTCTCGTCGCTCCTGAGACGGCTCACCACCTCCAGCCCATTTGCATAGGGCATCATCAGATCGGTAACGACAACGTCATAGTCCTCATTCTCGAGCTTATCAAAAGCTTCTTTGCCATCCTTGGCCGTAATGACTGTATAACCATCCTTACCAAGAATATTCCTGATGGCTTTCAGCATTATATCATCATCTTCAATTACTAGTATGTTCGACATGTTGTTAAGTAACTATAAAAACTGTACCGGTTTCCGGTTAAATAAAAAAATGGTTTACTAAACGGGTAACAAATATCTGCTTTTAATTCCAAATATACTACAATTGCTATGCATTAACTTATTAATAGCTTACATCGTTAATTATGATTATGCTTTCAATGTAAAATATTATGATTTCCAACGTTTTAATGAAATGTGTTAAGCGGTGCTCTTCGTTGGGAATTCGAAATGGAAGGTCGTGCCCTTACCTTCTGCTGTTTCAAACCAGATATCACCTTGGTGGGCACGTGCGATCTGAAGGGAAATAGATAACCCGAGGCCATATGGGACCTCTCCCAAAGTGCCCGGGTTTTTGGCTTGTGTGAACATGTCGAAAATAAACGGCTGGTTTTTTTCGGGTATGCCCACGCCACTGTCTTTTACTGCTATATGCACCCGATCTCCTTTCAGTTCGAGACTGACCAGTATCTCTGAGTTCTCGTAACTGAATTTGATGGCATTCGCGATAAGGTTATTGATAACGCGCCAGATCTTTTCTTTGTTGACGAAGGCAAGTATTTCATCGGGGCCCATCGATGTTTTTATCTGCTGATTCTTGGCATGCGCGCGGAAATTCAACAGTTCCGCACAGTTTGATACGAGCTTTTTCATATCCACCCATTCCTTGCCCATATTGCCCTCATCTATGTCCATGGCTGCTTCCAGGATATTCTTACTCAGGTTGAGGGAGTTTTTGCAGGCTTCTTTTATCAGGCTGAGTATTTCCCGGTTTTCCTCGGTATAACTCGCGGAATCCTGCTCCAGGATATCGGCAAGCGCGATGATAGACGCAATTGGATTCATCACGTCATGTGCTACTGACCGAAGTATCCTTGTCTTGTCTCTTTCCTTCTGGTTCAGCTGCGCAACAGCTTTCTCCAGTTTTTCTTTTTGCTCGTTTACCTGGTTGTTAAGACGTTTTAGCAGCACTACGTTTTCTCTTGATCTTATAGCATTTCTCAAAACAAGAATTACGATGATCATCGCCATTACAGCAACGAGTGTGAGGACCCATATGTATATTCTTTCCTGCTGGCTGTTTTTATTCAGGAGATCAATCTTGTAATCACGCTCCAGGTTTTTGATGCGCCCATCTATGTCAGAAGCCATCAGGTTCTTATTCATCGCGATAGAAGAATCGTTGAGCGCGGTATAGGTCAGGAAGTATTTGTAGGCTTTTGCAGAGTCTTTTTCATGCTCATTATAAAGCCACATCAGCTTGTTCCATGACAATGCGATATTTTTATTGGGAATGGTGTCCAGCTCGGCTCGTATGAGTTGAAGAACATCTTTCATGTCATTGATCCTGCCGTTTTTGAAATAGATGCTTGCCAGCTTCACTTGCGTGAGCAGCGCATCTTCATTGGCATATCCCTGCTGTAAATTAACCTCAATGCTTTTTTTCAGCAAAACGAGGGCGGTATCATAGCTTTTCTGGGCAGCAAAAACATCCGCCATATTGCCTGTTACAACTGCCCGGGCACTCAGGTATACACTTGCCGGCTTGTCGAAGCGCCCATAGTTTGAATCGATATACCTGATCGCACGCTGATAATACGAAAGTGCACGGTCATAACGCTGACTCTTGAAGTAGCACAGGCCGATATTGTCGAGCACTTCCTGCCGGTGATAGAAATAACCAAAGTTGTCGCTGCAATGGGTTGCCTCATTGTAGGATTCTATGAAGTAATTGGCGCTGTTCAGGTAGTTTTGCTGGCGGTATAAAGCCATTCCGAGGCTGTAGCTATACTTGCTCATGGCGCAGCTATCACCATTTTCGTTCGCCAAAGTATTTGCGCGGTAGTAGTCGTCGTAAGATTCGTTGTAAAACCCTTTTGCAAACAACGCATCCGCTTTCATGTTGTAAGCCTGCACATATTTACTTTGCAGTCGCTTGCCATACTGGCTGTTCTCGAGTGTACGGATCATGCTGTCCGCATAAGCTATATTTTTATCGAAGTCGTTCAGGTCCTTTCTGTAGATATCGCCGCAATAAGCATAATAATTCAGGTCGTCTACCACCGAAAGGTTTCGGGTACTTGTATGTCCGGAATGAAGGATGTTCAGCGCTTCTTTTGAATTACCCTTGTCATACACCTCGTCAGCTTTTTTCATCACGCTGTCAAAGTAGGGAGTACTCACAGGGACCCGGTCGTTCCTGGAATAGCATGAACTTAAAAAAACCAAGAAAATGAAAAAAATGAGTCTCCTTATTTGCACAAATGAGCGGTTCTGGATTTGTTACCTGACAGTGAACTCCTGATGTATATGCGGATTTTGCGAATGTTTTACTTCCAATAATCAGCGTGGTAAAATCACCCTTTCAGTGTCAAATAAGATTTCCGGGTAAATTTATAACATTATTATTCAACTTTGGCAAGTATTATAAGATCCCCTATTGTTAACGCAAAATATCAAAACTATAAAATGAAATTTTGTTGCTTAATGAGGTACTAGGTTTTATCCAAATTCTTTCCTGAAATATCAACCGGCACCTAATAAAAAGAAAATCAACCTAAAATCTTTTACATTATTCATCGAATATGTTATTTTTACACAAACTAATTCTATCTGCCCACATCAAGGGGTGGCTTAAAATGTTATTTATGCTACGTAAATTTACTCTTCTTTTTTTGTTGTGTTTGGGTTTGTACGGCGCTGCTGAAGCGCAGTCTTTAGATTCTGTAAGTATCTACCTCCCCTACGGCACCGATACCACCTGCCCCGGTATCCAGCTCACGTTTACTGCCGTACAAAGCGGCGATACGTTTTCTACAACACAGTATCACTGGTACACAGACAACGTTTTTACCGGGGTGATCATCGATACTTTTTACACCACTGCATTGGTTGACGGCGACAGCGTGTACTGCGAGATCCTTTACATCAACAGCCTCGGTCTGCTGGACAGTGCAAAGTCAAACGTGATCATTGTTCACCGCAGCAATACCATACCGCCACGGGTGCTTATTTCGCTTACTGTGGGCAGCAACCCGGGTTGTGGTGCCACACCGCTTACGTTTACCGCGTACCCTGTAAACGGCGGTTCAGCCCCTACTTACCAGTGGATGGTGAACAGCAGTCCGTTGGTGGGAGAAGATAGCGTATCGATCACGCGTTATTTCAGTGCAGGAGATACCGTTTCATGCCTGATGGTTTCCAATTCACCATGCGCATTTCCCACAGACAGTGCATTTTCTTTCCCTGTGCCGATCATCCATGATTCTTTGACTGCAACTGATTCTATTTTTGCCAGCAGAAACCCTATTTGCTTTGGTACCCCGGATACGTTTACTGCTATTATATACGCACCGGGTCTTTCCGGCTATTCGATCGCCTGGTATGTGGATACGTCCAGTTTCCCAAGTGCAGTTGGTCCGGTGTTCATCACAGACAGCCTGCATGACGGTTCGAAAGTGTATTGCATTCTGACAGATCCAGAGCCATGTGTGGTAAATCACACTACCGTCTCCAACATCATAACTATGACGGTGATACCACTGACACAGCCGATCATTTCAAGCGTGCTGCTGACAGAAGGAGCCAATCCGGGCTGTCTTGATTCCTCGGTTACCTTCACCGCTACTTACTCGGGTTTTGGTACTGCTCCCCAGTTGAACTGGCTTGTAAACGGCATACCGACAGCTACCACAACACCAACTTTTACGCATGTCTATAACAATGGTGATATCATGTCGCTGCAGATAAATGTCACGGACAACGGTTGCTACTACCAGGATACGCTCACGAGTCCTTCTGTGATCCTTATTCGCGACAGCACACCGGTTGCCCCGCTTATTTCACTTATCGGCAATCTGCTGGTGGCCAACATGGCCGGTTCGTATACCTGGTATTACAATGGCAACATTATACCGGGCGCAATAGGCCAGACTTATCATCCGCTTGTGCTTGGTTATTACTACGCCATCAGGGACAGCGCTAATTGCCCTTCGGCACCTTCTAATACGCTGTATATTTCCCTGCTGGGAGTGGATAACATCAACCACGGAGATATCAAGGTATATCCTAACCCTACTACCGGTATGCTGAATATAGAATGGGGCCAGGAGGTTACCATGAAGATGGACATCTACAATATTTATGGGCAGGGAATTCTTCATGAAGACATCGACGGCAAGTCTCATTACGAGGCCGATCTGTCTTATTTACCTGAAGGCAACTACTTCGTAGTATTCAGGGATGCAGAAGGAAGCAAAGAGACATTTAAGATCCAGATCAAAAAGTA
>CAINOM010000064.1 GCA_903851455.1 uncultured Bacteroidota bacterium
CAATATCACGGACCGGCCGATGTGGGGCAGAGCTGGGGGATGGCCAGGAGAACAGGATATGGTTCTTTTCATGTACATTCTTATTGTGCTCTAAATGTACGTCCGCCATCCCCGCCTAAAAATCACACTTAAGTGGTATTTTTATTCCGATATTTAAACTAGTATTTACCAAACGTAGGTCAATATCAGGCGGAGATACTCTTTTTTTGAACGAGGTTGCTGATTTATCAACTGCTGATAGTCAATATTTCGAATGATAATAAATATTTTATGCATCGTGATTTTTTAAAATAATGCAATAAAAAATAGATATATCCATTTAAAAGGCAGGTACTTTAACTTTAACTTTAACTTTAGGCATAAGTACGTCCATTTGCTCACTATATGGTTACCGCGGCTACGAAGAAAATCAAGATATTACTGGTTGATGACAGGGAAGAGAATTTGCTCTCTCTGCAGGATATGCTTGAGGATGAGAACAGGATATTTATTAAGGCTACTTCCGGTAATGAAGCGCTAAAGCAGGTGCTTAAGAATGAAGACATCGGGCTTATCATGCTCGATGTTCAGATGCCGGAGATGGATGGATTTGAAGTTGCGAGGTTTCTGAAATCCAGCATGAAGACCCGGGACATTTCCATCATATTTGTAACGGCGCTCAGTAAGGAAAGCGAACATATTCTGAAGGGGTTCGAAGAGGGCGCCGTAGATTACCTGCATAAGCCATTGGATATAAACCTGACGCGTGCGAAAGTGCGGGTCTTTGAACGACTTTATTTTTACCAGAGCGGATTAAAAGAGGCACTGAAAAAAGTAGGGGATATCAACAAACAATTGGAGCAGTTCCTATACACGGTAGCCCATGATATTAAATCGCCACTTTCGGGGATCAAGGGGTTGCTATCGATGCTGAAAGATAGTGAGGCAATAGCTTCGGACGAAGAACTGACACAATACGTAGATCTGTCTGTAGACGCAGCTGTACATCTGTCCGGGATGGTGGATTCTATAATGGAGTATTCGCGGACAAGTTTTGATCAGCAGCGGGTGGAAAATGTAGACACGGGGCAACTTGTTTCCCAGATAAGTGCGCTGTTATTTCCTCCGCGACACATCCAGATCCGCGTGTCTGAAAAGATGCCAGTGATCAATACGAAAAAATTGAAGATCCAGCAGGTATTTCAAAACCTGATCAGCAATGCACTGAAATATAATGACAAAGAACAAGGTTATATAGAAGTAGGCTGTGAAGATAAAGGGCGGCACTATCAATTTTATGTGAAAGACAATGGGCAAGGGATATCGAAGGAGGATAACAAAATTGTTTTCGCGTTATTTTCAAAAACCGGCAATGAATCTAACCGTGAGTCGAGCACGGGTGTGGGATTGAATCTTGTGAAGGTGATGATAGAGGAACAAGGCGGCAAGATATGGGTGGATTCGGTGCCGCAGGAGGGCAGCACATTCTTCTTTGAATGGAAGAAGTGATGGTTTTTCATCAGCTCCCGGACCATTAAACCCGGTTATCGTATCCCAGGGCTTCACCCCGGGCTGATAGATTTAGCCCTTTCAGGGCTTCGTGTTTTCGTTTTGTTTTTATCCCCGGGCTACACCCGCGGCTATTAGATTTCGCCCGATCAAGGTTTGTGGTTTCGCGTTGTTTTTATCTCTGGCTACACCCTGGTGTACCAGATTACGCGCTTTCAGGGCTGATCGCTTATCCAGCAGGTCATCTTAGCCTGATGCCGCAACCTACGGATTTTGTTTCTGTTACCGGTACAGGTTGGCGTTTGAGCAGTGCTTCAACGGCGTCCTGTACATAATGATGTTGCACTTTGGCAGGGTCGGCGCCGTTGTCATCTATTGCTCCGTTGTATTTTACCACCCAGTTACCGCCTTCTTTCCAGATGACATAAGCATGCGGTGTTTTCTGCGCAGAGAAATTGCGGGCCACCGTTTGGGCGCCATCGCACAGATACGGGAAATTGAACTTTTCTTTTTTCGCTTTAGCTACCATCTTGGCGTAAGTGTCCTCATCGTAGTTGAGCGTGTCTGTGGAGCTAATGGCAATGACCGGTATGCCGAGCCGCTTGTATTTTTTGTTGAGCTCGTTCATCCTGGGCGGATATAACTTTGCAAAGGGACAGTGATTGCAAGTGAACACGATAATGAAGCCCTTAGCATCCGGGTAGTCCCGAAGCGACACGTTCTTCCCGTTCACGTTTTTAAGTGTAAAATCATTTACCACAGTACCTGTTCTGCTAAAACTGAGCAGCAGTGCGGCCATACCAAGCAAACTGAGCCGTAAGAATTTTGGACCGTACTTCATGCGAACGTTTATTCTTTAATGAATTTTTTAGTGATCGTGTTTTTAGTTTTGTCGTCCATTAACTGCAGGAAGTAACTACCCGGTGCAAGATGGCTGATATCAATACCCCTGGTTAGTTGCGGGCCTGGCAGCATGTACATAGTTCTTCCTATGGCATCGGTGATACGTATATAGTAAGCGTGCATTGCGGGATCGCTGAAGGAAATGTAAAGGCGGTTTGTGGCGGGGTTAGGATAGATCGTGTAGTCGGATATTTCTTTTTCCAGGTTGCTTATACCTGTGGGAATACTGTCTACGACAAACTGGCCCATCATGCCGCCATCCTCGTGAAGCGTGACGTGGCAATGGTACATAAAAGGATGCACGGGGTCGGCATAGTCGGAATATTTAGCAACGAACGATACGGATTCATTTACGTGCAGGTAGTACGTGTCTTTCCATCCTGACTCATAGCTGGCAACAGGGCCAGAGCTGCGTGAAATGATCTTGAACTGGATGTCGTGGATGTGGAAGCTGTGACCGAAAACATTACTGTTGGTCACGGTCCATTCCTCGATGTTGTTTAGGCCGACCGTCTTATTGATCGTTGCAAGATCGAAAGCTGTGCCATCGAAATGAAATGGTATGCCTGATCCCGGATTTCCGTCGGTTACGGTCAATGATCGCGTTACTGTTGCGTCTGCGGCCGTCCAATAGGTATTGCTTACCAGCGATGCGGGTACGGTTGTTATTGCGCCTGCAGTGGTAGCGGCTACGTTGATGTGCAGCACATTAAAATTTGCATTGTTGAGCAGGCTGCCAAACAAACCCGTTGAGCTGGGTTCTGAGCCAGGAAAGCCAAATTCCTGGCCCGAATTGTAGGCCATGAGGTTGACGGTGTCGCCTACAGCGTCACTGCCAAGGTTCACCAATATCTCTGCGCGCTCGCCAACGAGCAGTTTTACCCTGGTTACCGGGACAGGGGCATCGAGCAGGCCGCCATCGTTACCGATTACGTAGAAAGTGCGGTTGTCGCTGAAGCCGAGATTGTAACCGCGTTCCACCTCTGCATTGAGAATCCGGAGACGTACGTATTGTTTGGGCAGGCTTACCTGTGCGCGAAGCACGCCATTGGTGAGCATGTTATCTCCATATGCCCTTGTGGTATCGAGCTGGTTAAGGGCCGTGAAATTTCTGCTGGTTAACACCAATGGGAGATCGTCTACACCATAGGTGCGAGGCAGTGCGAGGGTTGCCTCTACAGAGTCTCTTACAATGATGAAGCCACCCAGGCCCGAAGTTATCTGCATAGTAGTCTCTTTGTGCAGGTGGGGGTGATACCAGAAGGTAGATGCATTGTTAGTGACACACCAATAGGGCTGCCAGATAGTGCCGGGTGGTATCACCTGGTGCGGGCCGCCATCCATGACTGCAGGCAAGTGCATGCCGTGCCAGTGCAGTGTTGTTGAGTCATTGAGATAGTTGTGCACGTTCATATGAACCGTGTCTCCTTTTTTGAAGATGAGTGTAGGTCCCCAGAATGCACCATTGATACCAGCCGTAATGGTTTGGTTGCCGGTGAGGAACTGAACAAATGTATCCCGCATGTTGAGGTTGAAAGTAGTGCCGGATATAGTATCGGGTATCCAAAGATTGTTGTACTGTGCACTGGCGACTGTGCTTAAGGACAACAACAACAGGGTTGTAAACAGCATTTTCCTCATAATCAGGCAGGTCATTTTTTTGTGACCTGCTATTTGGACGTTACGTTTTGTAAAATCCTTTGATTAGCTCCTTTTTTGTTTTTTGCGAAAGGGAAGACGAGGTGCCGGCGCTGATTTCTATTCGACTAACAAGTATTTGTTTATTTTTTCGGAGATACCAAGGCGCGAATGGTGAACAGGTGAATACTTAAATGGAGAAAGCTTGTGAAAACAGGTTGCTTACCTGAAAATTGCGATACCTTTATTTGTCACAGCTATCAAGAATGAAGAATTTACTAAGGTTTACCGGTTGCCTGTTGCTTCCCTTACTTGTTGGCGGTGTATCGGGTTATTTTACTGTAAATGCAGTGCATAGCTGGTATCCTCAATTGAACAAACCATTTTTCAATCCGCCCAATTATCTTTTTGGCCCGGTGTGGACCATGCTGTACCTGCTGATGGGCGTCTCTTTTTACCTGGTGTTAAAACAACCGCCAAGTGCCGCAAGGAAAAAGGCGGTCATAGTTTTTGTTGTTCAGCTTGTTCTGAATTTTTGCTGGAGCCTGATCTTTTTTAACTTTCACTTGCTAAGTGCTGCGCTTGCCGAGATCCTAGTGATGTGGCTGATGATCCTGTGGATGATCGTCTCATTTTACCCAATCAGTAAGGCCGCATCTTTACTGCAGCTGCCTTACCTAGCGTGGGTGTCTTTTGCCGGCGCGCTAAACGCGGCGATCTTTTACCTGAACTAACTATTATTGCCGGCAGATCAATCTGCTTTTGCGGCGGGCTGATGTGCCAGAAAAACCTTTATATGCTCCGTAATCTGGCCGGCGCCTTCGCCATACAACATGGTCTGGTGGTTGCCATCGACGGGAACATATTTGGCATGTTTCATCATGTCCACTGTTTCTTTTGCGATGGTGTCGGGTAATAGCGGTTCGCCCATGGTGTAGTTGTCGAGGGCGTTTACGAGCATAGTTGGTACCGTTATCTGCTGGATGAGATCAGGCCATTCAGTAACTGCCAGTGCCATAGACTTTTCGGTAATGGTCATGAGATTGCTGCGCGGCTTTACGCGGCCATGCGGCAGGTCTTCCACATCGGCGCGGTAGTAACTGAGCATTGCATGGTCCCAAAAAGTTAGGTAGGGCAACTTCTTAACGTGTTCGATGTATTCTTCGAAACCAGGATAGGTAACATCCAGCCGGGAGAGCGCTTTTGAGAGCATTTGCGGCGCTATGGGATTCATTGATTTTGCGGCATCTAGTATCACCAGCTTGTTCACCACATGCGGATAATTGGCCGCGATATAGAAGCCGAGGTAGCCGCCGAAGGAGTGACCACCAAGGTGTACCTTTTTTTCGCCGAGGTGGCTGATGATGCCCAGTATATCCTGTACATGATCTTCAACGGAATAGCCGAATGCAGGCTTATCGCTGAGGCCATTGCCCCGGAGATCGAGACATACCACCCGGTAGTGCGCATTAAGGCCAGCGGCGATAAGGCCATCGAAGGCGTGCGCATTGGCTGTAAGCCCATGAAGGAGCAACAGTATGGGACCATCAGACTGATGATCGATATAATGAAGGTTAATGTTGTTTACAGATACGGTATGGTGAACTGTGCTCATTAAATCCGGAATTAAAGAAGAATGAAATTATTGTGCGGTCCAACCTGCATCGACCGGTAGTGCAATACCCGTGATGGTGCCCGCCTGATCGGACGCGAGGAAGAGTGCAGTTTGTGCAAGCAACTCTACCGGTATAAATTCTTTTACTGCATGACGCTCGAGAAATATTTTTTCCACCACTTCTTTTTCGGTCATGTTGTGGGCCTTGGCTTGTGCTGGTATCTGTGACTCCACGAGTGGAGTATCTACATAGCCCGGACAAATGGCATTGCAGGTGATGCCAAATGGCGCACCCTCAAGACCGATGGTTTTGGTAAAGCCCACGATGCCATGCTTGGCTGCAACGTATGCGCTCTTAAATTCAGAAGCACGCAGTCCGTGTGCTGAAGCGATATTGATGATCCGGCCGAACTTATGCTCTTTCATGGTTGCCCATGCAGCCTTTGTAACGTGAAATGCAGCGGTGAGGTTAACCGCAATTATAGCGTCCCATTTTTCTTCAGGGAACTGGTCAATGGGTGCAACAAATTGTATACCTGCATTATTGACGAGTACATCTATGGTACCAAATGTTTTTATCGCATCTGCAACCATATCGCGGATAGCGGCGGGTTGCATCAGGTTGGCAGGTGAAAATGTATGTTTGATCTTGAATTCGTCAGCTACCTGCTGCGCGATCTCCGCGCCATTAGCTTCCAGTCCGTTGAAAGCGATGTTGTAACCCTTGGCCGCGAAGGCCTTTGCTATACCCAGCCCAATACCACTTGTGCTGCCGGTGATCAGAATTGTTTTTGGCACAGTTATTTTTTTTAGATGGCAAACTTAAGGATTTCCGGAGGCATGAAACGTTATTTTTTGAGCACATCGTTTCTCGTTTTAACTGCATCGCGGCATAGTTTTTACGGCGAAATCTGAAAAATCATAGTTGTTATTTCATGAAAAAAGGAACAGCATACAAAGCCGAAGCGGAAAAGACCGCCAAACTCCACAAAAGGATACAAGCCCAGGTGGCTGCGGCGGATAAGCGCAAACCTAAAAGGGACCATGACAAGGCCATGCAGGCGGGCGCGCGGAAGTACCCGGAACCTCCCTTGCATAAGCAGCATCTTGTAAAGCCCGGTATAGAAGCAAAGCTGGATCTGCAACCAATGTATGATGCGCCTTTTTATAAAGGATCTGAAAAGCTGCCAGGCAAGGTGGCGATCATTACCGGCGGAGATTCAGGAATAGGCAGATCTGTGGCGATCTTGTTTGCGAGAGAGGGCGCTAATATTGTTATTGTGTACCTGAATGAGCATAACGATGCGGAGACCACGAAATTGGCCGTGGAGAAAGAAGGAAGACAGTGCTTGCTGATACCCGGCGACGTACGCAACCGGGATTTCTGCAATGACGTGGTGAAACAAACCATGAAGGAGTTTGGCA
>CAINOM010000065.1 GCA_903851455.1 uncultured Bacteroidota bacterium
CAAACTCGTCTTTACAAATAAAAGTTTTGCCGCGCTTTATGGCGTTGAACCAAAAGACCTGATCAACAAAGTTGCCTGGAACAACATCTCTGTAAAAAACGAACTGGAAGGTTTCAAAGAAGAAGATGAAGAAGTAATCTCATCCGGCAGATCTGTTACAATAGACGAACAAAAATTTACTGACTATAAAGGAAACAAGCTTCTATTTCATACGGTGAAAGTACCTTTTACCGTGGCCGGCACCGATGAGCCCGCGGTGCTGGGCATAACAACGGATATCACGCAGCAAAAGCAAGCAGAAGATGAGCGCACAAAGATCATCTCAGACATAATACACCGCAACAACGACCTGGAGCAGTTCTCCTATATCGTTTCGCACAACCTGAGAGCGCCCGTGGCGAACATTTTGGGGCTTGTAAATATTATGCAAACCATAGGTTTTGACAAAGCTGAAGAAACGAAGGTTACTGCGTTTCTTGCTACTGCTGCGAAAAACCTGGATACGGTAATTCACGACATCAACAATATACTTGCGTTAAAAGATAATCTGAATGAGAACAGGGAGCTTGTAATATTTGAAGTACTTTTGGAAGAGGTCAGATTAAGTATTATCAATGTGATCCAGGATGAGAACGCTACCATCATCGGCGATTTTTCAGGAGTGGAAGAAATGATGACCATCAAAAGCTACCTCTACAGCATTTTCTATAATCTCATTTCAAACAGCATCAAATACCGGCAGCAGGGAGTAAGGCCAATCATTACGATCAGCACTGCTAAAATCGACGACAAAATACACCTTTGCATCAAGGATAACAGCCTGGGTATCGACCTTAAAAAAAATGGCGGGCAAGTCTTCAAACTATACAAACGTTTCCACGCTCATGTGGAAGGGAAGGGCATGGGACTATTTATGGTTAAAACCCAGGTAGAATTGCTTGGTGGAAAGATCTCTATTGCGAGCGAAATAAATAAGGGGAGCGAATTCACAATAGAATTTGAGGAATAACAACGCTTGGATTAGTTTTGATCAGTATTTTACCAGCGAAGTTTTGTTTGATATATTTCTTATTACATCGTCAAGTTCACAGGCAGACTTCATAATAAAATCAAACAATTCGCTTTTTTCAAGCGGGCTGTGCTCACAATCTTCCAGGAGCTGTACCAGGCCCATGATCCTTGCCAGCGGTGCCCTCACTACATGCGATTGCATCCAGGCTATTTCTCTAAGCTTATCATTTTGTTCTTCTATTGCGTCAATATGATTTAGCCTTTCCGTAATATCATTGGCAATACAGATCCTGGCCTTTTTACCTTTGAATTCGATGTTGTTTGTCAGAATATCAACCTGTATCACATCACCATTTTTCTTCCGGTGCAGGTATATTCCCTGGTTTACGATCTCGTCCTCATTGAAACGATTGATAAGCGCTTCCTTCATTTTCACTTGCTCTTCCGGCGGTCTTATGTCCATTATCGTCATGGAAAAAAATTCCGTTTCGCTGTAACCATAACTCTTTATTGCCGCAGCATTTACATCCAGGAATTGCAACGTTTCCAGGTCCATCACCCACATCGGAAGAGGACTTACATGAAACAGGCGGCTGTATCTTTTTTCAGATTCTTCCAGTTCCAATATCCTTTTTTTCCGCTCCCGGGCATATACATCAAGCTCAGCGGCTTGCCTCACTAGATCTTCATTCATTTCCAGCAACTTTTTCTCCGTTGTCTTCCTGTCAGTTATGTCCTTGAAATAAACAGACAAACCGTTGACGGAAGGATAGGCGGAAACATCATACCATTTGTCTAAGGGTGAATAATAATCCTCGAAATGTACAGGCGTTCCGGTCTCCATAGCCCGGTGATACTGCCGGTAGGATCTGGACCCAACTGAATCCCGGTACACTTGCCACAGATCAAACCCAACGATCTCTTCTTTGCGTTTCCCCAGTACCTTCTCTGCCATGCCGTTCCAGTAAGTCACCGTCCAGCTTTTATCTACTGCAAAAAAAGCATCGGCAATGCTTTCTAGTATTGTATTGCGATCTTCAAGCCCCATAACCCCTGCCTTCTCCTTGGTTATGTCACGGGCTATCTTCGATGCGCCAATGATGATACCCTCTTTATTTTTCAGTGGCGATACCGTTAGCGATATATCTATTTTACTGCCGTCTTTTCGCAGCCGTACTGTTTGGCAATGACGTATATTTTCACCGGCCTTTATTTTACCTATTATCTCTGACTCCTCGCTTACGCGGTCAGCAGGTATGATCA
>CAINOM010000066.1 GCA_903851455.1 uncultured Bacteroidota bacterium
TATTTCGAAAAACTGGATATCCCATCATCATATGTAGCTGCAGCGTTTTCAGCAGATATCCTTGGCTTCCCCCTAGGCACCAATTATACCGATCCGGATGTTTGGTACACTTTCCCGCTGACTTATGGAAGCGGCGCAGATAGCTTTAACTATGCCTTACCAATAAGTATCCCAACCGTTGGCGGCATCAAAGAGACCGGATACCGGAAAACACGCGTAGATGGCTGGGGCACTATAACAACCCCCTTCTACCCTACCCCGGTAAACTGTATTCGTGTAAGATCTGAGATACATGAGATCGATTCTGTCACTTTCGGCGCAACTACTTTGCCGATACCCCGCAACAGCGTAGAATATAAGTGGCTGGTTAAGGGCGATCACTTCCCGGCACTATGGGTTACCAGCAATGTGTTTGGCGGCACGGAAACCATCGCCACCGTAAAATATCGCGATCGCCTCGTTGACACCGGCCTTGCGGTGCACAATGTGGTTACAGAGCGTGCCAATGTCTCCGCCTATCCTAACCCTTCGGTAAATGGCCAGTTCACACTAAGCATTCCCGCGAGCTGGAAAAACTACCATGTTGATGTGTTTGATATGCGCTCATCAGTGTTGGCATCACAGGAGAATAATGCCGTGGTTAATATCCAGTCTTTACCTGCAGGTAGCTATGTGGTGCGTGTACTTTGCGGCACCAATATGGCATTTGTGCCGCTGGTAAAACAATGATCCCGCTCTTTCAGATACCGTTATATGGAGACGTTGCGGTGCAACCTCTCTGTTTATTTTATGTGACCAAAAAATCGGGAATGCGATCAGGGTTGAGGACCTATTTCATTTGATTTCTTCACCACCTCCCTGATCACAAGATCCAGCTGCTGACTGGCGGTAATAATGCCGTCTATGATCTCTTTGTTTACTTCGTCAGTAACATCATCGTTGTTGAAGAACTGCGCCAGGCCCATAATGGTGGCCACCGGGCCCCGTATCCTGTGCGACTCAATAAATGCTATTTCCCTCAGCGCCAGGTTCTGCTCTTCTATCTTGTACAGGTGCTTGCGCTGCTCTGTGATATCGCGGGCAAAACAGCTTACGCCTATCACGTTGCGGCCCTTATCAAATACGGGATTGAAACTGACGCTGGTATAGCGCAGCTCCCCGCCCACATGCATATCCTCCACCGACTTGAAGGACCTCCCCTTCAGGGCCAGCTGGTAACACATTTCAAACTTATCAAGGTACATTTTATCCTGCCCGTTGTACAGCACATGGTCACCCTTATCCAGCTCTTTGCCTAAAAAATGATACACCCATTTTTTGAAAGACTCGTTGCACTCTATGATATTACATGCCACATCCACCAACCATATCGGGTCATCGGTGTTGTTGATCGTGGCGATACCGTTAGCGATATATCTATTTTACTGCCGTCTTTTCGCAGCCGTACTGTTTGGCAATGACGTATATTTTCACCGGCCTTTATTTTACCTATTATCTCTGACTCCTCGCTTACGCGGTCAGCAGGTATGATCA
>CAINOM010000067.1 GCA_903851455.1 uncultured Bacteroidota bacterium
AAAAACTGGTGGTATTTATAGTCGCCGGTAATAAAAATATCGGCACCCGCACGCAAGGCATGTGGCAGCAGGAAACTGCCGGAGCCGCCGCAAAAAGCAACTTTTTGTATCATATTACCCCTTAAGGCGGTATGTCGTATGCAATCTGTCTTCATTTGTTGTTTCACAAACGTGAGGAAGTCCATCTCCGTCATCGGTTCAGGAAGCAAGCCAACCATTCCTGCGCCTATCTGCTGGTTAGCGTTGCTGATGGGTATGAGTTCATAGGCTACTTCTTCGTATACGTGGCTCGCAAAAAGCGCTTTCAATACCCTACTCTCATTATGTTTTTCAACCAGTACCTCTATTTTAACCTCGGACACCTGTTCCCGGTCTCCCCCGGCTGTACCAATGGCCGGATCAGTACCCGGACCCGGCCGGAAGGTACCCGTACCCCAGCCATTGAAACTGCTTTCGGAGTAGTTGCCCACACGGCCCGCCCCTGCGGCAAACAACGCATCACGCACCTTGTCGGCGACATCCAGCGGAGTGTACGTGTACAACTTGCTAAGCGTGTTCGGTCTCGCCTCCAGGATGGTAGTATTGGTAAGGCCGAGCTTCTCGGCTATTTTTGCGTTCACACCGCCACGCAACATATTGTCCAGGTTAGTATGTGCGGCGTAGATGTTGATGTCATTCTTAATAGCCTGTCGAACGATGCGCTCCACATAGTTGCGGCCGGCGAGCTTTTTTATCCCCGAAAAGATAAGCGGATGATGGGCTACGATCATATTGCAGCCAAGCTGTATGGCCTCCTCTAGAACCGCTTCGGTAACATCGAGCGATATGAGTACGCCTGTCACCTCTGCATCCGGATTACCCACCTGCAGGCCGGCATTGTCGTAGCTTTCCTGGTAAACGGTTGGCGCAACGGCCTCTATGGCCGACATTATGTCTTTTACGAGCATATGAAGATTTTAAACCAATGGTGAAGCAGTCACCAATCACTTTTATAAAATTCGGGTAAAGTTTAAAACTCTTATCAGCCGTTAATACTACCGCGTCCTCCTCGTGGGCAGTAGCAATCAGTAATCGGTCGAACGGATCGCGATGCTGATCCGGCAGAGGTAATTTCTGATAATTAAGGAGGTGCTTGTTCTGAATGCTCAAAAAAGTGAGATCATCCTTTAGCGCCTGATGGTATATCTCATCCGTGTCTGCTTTAAAGTCCGGGAGCTTGCCTATATTTTGCTTGATGGCCATCTCAAACAAACTCACCTGGCTAAAGAAAATAAGATTACCGGGATCCTGGATAATCGCCATTACTTTCTTCGGAATCTTAGGGTTATTTTCCTGGAACCAAATGAGACAATTTGTATCCAGAATAGAAGATGACGCCATTACATGTAGTCTTTTAGATCGGCCAGGGGTTGATCAAAATCATCCGGAATTGATACTTTACCTTTCAGGCCGCCAGGCATACGCTTCGTCTTACCCTGTCCCGATTCATCGGTAAGGAAGGTAATTATCACGGCGGTCTTGTCGCTTACCGGCGCATCCTCCTGCAAAATAATCTGCCCATGATCGTAATATCCCTTTATTGTTGCCAGCATCGCTTTAATTCTACCATACAAAAATATGCCTTTTATTTCACTTTTGTTATCCCGTAGATCATCCCTCTTTTAACCCTATTTAACGTTCATTATCCTTTTTGGCCCTGGTTTTGTCGGAATTTTGATGGTTGATAACATAAAGTTTCCATCGGATGGCTAAGGATTAACAGAATTTTATTTTTTCTATCACTAATATTGCATTCCTTTTAAGAACAAGTGAAGACGCATATATATATAATACAGGTTCTGGGCATTATTGCCATATTGTGCGGTTACTTCTTAAGTGACCAGCCCGATAGCCTGTCTGAAATGCATTTTAATCCCGACTCCTCTTGCCCCGCTGTATTCACCAAGGCTCACAAAAGCTTAGACAATGCGACTAGTGACCAGATATTTTCATCGTCGCAGAATAATCCAACGAGGAAAACGAGTGTACCGAAATTCATTTCTTACGAGTTGATACTGCCGCTGAAGAGCACCTATGTCTTTCATCCTTACAACAGTAGAACATATGATTTCCCCATCGCGGAAGATTATGCCTATCTATTCTTCGAGGAGATAAATCCGCCCCCTCCCAAGACTTGTTAATCACCAGTCCCGGGGCATTCCCGGAAACCATCATCTAAATTCTAAAAATTACGTGCATGCTTAACCTTAAGCTTGCAAAAAGTATATGCGCTCTGTGCTGCATCTATTTTTTGCAGACAAACATAACATACGCCCAGGAGCACAGACCGCTGCCATCGCCCGACACATTACGTATGGACCTGAGGCAGGCCGAGAAAATGTTCCTGGAAAATAACCTGCAGCTGCTGGCGCAGAAGTACAGTATTGACAGTGCCCGCGCCGCCATTATTACGGCGAAGCTGTTCGATAATCCGCAGTTTGGATTCAGTAGCGGTCTCTATAATCCAGTGAGCAATAAATTTTTTGATTATAGCGGTGGAAACGGGGAGGTGTCCATGCAGCTGAGCCAACTGATAAAAACTGCGGGCAAGCGGAACAAGAATATTCAGCTGGCTAAAACCGGGGTTGCGTTGACGGAATATCAATTCTCGGATCTTTTACGAACACTCGAATACACCTTGCGCAATGACTTCTTCAATATTTATTACTTGAGGGAGACGCAAAAAGTATACGATGCCGAGATCGGTTCACTGCAAAAAACGAGCACCGCATATGCGGAACAGCTAAAGAAAGGCAACGTTTCTGAAATGGACCTTGTGCGGATACAGTCGCAGCAATACACATTGCAGGCAGAATTAGCGACGTTGCAAAATAACATTGACGATGTAGAAAGCGAACTCAAGCTACTACTCCGTGTGAAAGCTACGATCTATGTTGTACCGGAATATGCTGTAACAGAGGATAAGCAGCAAACCGTGACAGATATTTCACTACAGTCGCTGGTAGACAGTGCATACCAAAACCGCGCTGACCTGAAAATTGCAAGAACAGCGGTCACATTCAACCAACAAAACCTGGCTTTACAAAAAGCATTGGCTGTGCCCGATCTCAATATTGATCTTGGCTATGACCGGCTGGGTAGTTACGTTAATAACTACAATAGCATCGGGATCGATTTTCCGTTACCTTTTTTCAGCCGCAACCAGGGGAACATAAAGCAGGCAAAACTTGGTATCCAGTCGAGCCAGGTGCAGCTGGAAAGCGCGCAGGATGCGGTGGAGAGCCAAATAACCAACTCATACATAGGGGCAGTGCGTGCGGAGAGATTATTGAATTCGTTTGACCCGAAGTTTGCAGGCAACATCAACTATCTTATCGGTGAGGTCACTAAAAACTTCCAGGCGCACAACATCAGCCTTTTGGAGTTTACCGACTTTTACGATTCATATAAGCAGAACGTCGTGCAGCTCAATAATCTTCGTTTTAACCGCATGAGCCAGCTGGAGCAACTCAATTTCACTACCGGTACAAGAATATTCAACAAATAAATCATTAAACATGTTTTCTCGTTTTATTAAGTTAAGTGCGTACAGTATACTACTAGCAGGGAGCCTTGCTTATCTATCCTCGTGCAAGCCGAAAGATGCCGGCTCCTCTGAAGCCCGTACTGCATATACCATACCCGACTCCCTATTGAAGACACTGGTGATCGATACGGTGCAGTTATCTAAGATCACTAACTCCATTAAATTCAATGGTGTCGTTGATTTCAACCCGGATAAGGTGGCCAATATCTTCCCGTTGATCAGCGGTAATGTGCAGGACGTGAAGGTGCAACTGGGAGACTATGTAGCGGCCGGACAGGTATTGGGAACAGTAAAGAGCTCTGAGATAGCCAATTATAACGCGGCGCTGACCAATGCGGAAAACAATGTGAAACTGACGGCGGCTTTGCTTGCAAAGAGCGAAGAGATGGCCAAGAGCGGCCTCGCCTCACAAGTGGATGTAACCACGGCTAAAGTGAACTACGACCAGGCTGTTGCGACTAAAGTAGCGGCAGAAAAAATTCTCAGCATCAATGGTAATAACGCGCATGGGGAATACCTGATAAAATCACCGATCAACGGATTCATTGTGCAGAAGAATGTGAACAATGGTATGGCGATCCGCGCTGATAATGGCGGCAGTCTTTTCACGATCTCGGACCTTAAAGAAGTATGGGTACAGGCGAACGTATATGAGGCCAGCATAAACCAGGTACACGAGGGTGACTCAGCAGAAGTTTCTACTATTACCTATCCGGATAAAGTATTCAAAGGCAGGATAGATAAGCTGATGAATGTGCTGGACCCCACCAATAAAGTAATGAAGATGCGGGTAGAATTGCCGAACCCGGGGTACCTGCTTAAACCCCAAATGTTTGCAACAGTCACCGTAAACAATGACCTTCCCGATGAAGCGATATCCATACCAAATAAAGCGCTGATTTTTGACCACAGCCAGTATTTCGTGATCGTTTATAACGGTAAAAACAGTGCTGAGATCCGGTCTGTGGATATCATCAGCTCAAATGGGACAACGACCTACATAAAAAGCGGGCTTAAGCCCGGCGAAATGGTGGTAGGATCGCAAACCATTCTTATTTACGGCGCACTCAACAGTTAGTCAATTAGCTTGCTAAAGGATTTATAATGAATAAGATTCTTAAAGGAATTATAGGGTTTTCACTTAAAAACAGGTATTTCATTTTATTCTGTGCTGTGATACTGGTTGTTGCCGGTATCATCACGTATAAAAACATGCCCATTGAAGCTTTCCCGGATGTAACAAATACAGAGATCAGCATTATCACCCAGTGGCCGGGCCGCAGCGCCGAGGAGGTGGAAAAGTTCATTACTATTCCGGTAGAGATAGCGATGAATCCGGTGCAACGGAAAGTAAGCCTGCGCAGTACAAGTATTTTCGGCCTGTCTTACGTGAAGTTGATATTTGACGATGACGTAAAAGACCCGGAAGCAAGGCAGCAGGTGATGAACCTGCTGCAAAATGCAACGCTGCCGCCAAATGTTCAGCCTGCTGTACAGCCGCCCACAGGCCCTACCGGCGAGATATTCCGGTATACGTTGGAAAGCGATGTGCGCGATGTACGTGAGTTAAAAACGATACAGGACTGGGTTGTGGACAGGCAACTGCGATCTGTGCCGGGAGTGGGTGACGTTACCGCATTTGGCGGCAAAACCAAAACCTACGAGATACAGGTAGACCCGGGTAAACTGACGTCGCTCAATATCACTCCCCTGGATGTATTTACAGCGGTTCAAAAGACCAATATTAACATTGGAGGAGATATCATTGTTCAGAATAACCAGGCATTTGTAGTACGTGGTATCGGCCTGTTGAATGATATCAATGAGATAAAGAACATCGTTATCAATAACACCAATGGAGTGCCGGTGCTCGTAAAAGATGTAGCGCAGGTAACGATATCGAATGTGCCCAGACTTGGGTGGGTAGCACGCTCTAATGATCTGCCCGATTCTACGGGCAAACGGAAAATCACAGATGTTAAGGATGTGGTTGAGGCCATCGTGGTAATGCGAAAAGGCGGCAATCCCACAGAGGTGGTAAATGCGGTAAAAGCGAAAGTAGATAAGCTGAACAATGGCATATTGCCAAGGGACGTGCACATAGTACCTTATTACGACCGGTCCGATCTTACAGAATATGCAACGCATACCGTTACCCACAACCTTGCGGAGGGAATAATCCTTATTACGTTACTGGTATCTCTGTTCATGTTCAACTGGAGAACCACACTGATCGTGTCGCTGATCATCCCGATGTCGTTGCTTTTTGCGTTTATATGCCTTCATATGATGGGTATGTCAGCAAACCTGCTCTCCCTCGGCGCAGTCGACTTTGGTATAATAATAGATGGAGCCGTGGTGATGGTGGAGGGGCTGTTTGTGATACTCGACCACAGAGGGCACCAGCTAGGCATGGAGCGGTTTAATAAAATGGCAAAGTATGGCCTGATAAAGACAAACGGCGTGCAGCTCGGCAAGGCTATCTTTTTTGCAAAACTCATTATTATCACTGGCCTGTTGCCAATCTTTGCATTCCAGAAGGTGGAAGGCAAAATGTTCTCGCCGCTTGCTTTTACTCTTGGTTTCGCTTTGCTGGGCGCACTTATCACTACGCTTACGTTGGTGCCAGTGCTCATAAGTATACTGCTCAAAAAAGATGTTCGTGAGCGGGACAATCCGGTTGTGCATTACCTCAATACGTTTATGCTTGGCGGATTCAAAAAAGCATACAAGCACAAGAAAATTGTGATCCCTGTCTCCATTGCTATTATGGCAATCGGTCTGTTCTCATTCAAATTCCTGGGATCTGAATTTTTGCCGGAACTGAACGAAGGTTCTATCTGGCTGAGGGTACAGATGCCATACAGCATATCGCTCGAAAAATCTGTTGAGGTATCCACTTCTGTGCGGAAAAAACTAATGACTTTCCCGCAGGTAAAATATGCGGTATCGCAGACCGGGCGGCCGGATGATGGCACCGATGTCGCCGGTTTTTATAACAACGAGTTCTCCGTGATGCTTTACCCCGAAGATGAATGGAACCCAAAAATAAGTAAGGATGAACTTATAGCCCAGATGAATGAAAAGCTCTCGGTGATACCCGGGGCTGAGCTTAATTTTTCACAACCTATCATGGACAATGTGGAAGAGGCTGTATCCGGGGTAAAGGGGTCGATCTGTGTAAAAGTATACGGCGACTCATTAGGATACATGGAAGACAAGGTTACCGAAGTATGCAATATACTCAGAACTGTGAAGGGAATTACCGACCTCGGCGTAATCCATAATATCGGGCAGCCGGAGCTGGACGTGAACCTGGACCAGCAAAAGATGGCCATTTACGGAGTAGCTACCGCAGATGCAAACGCAGTAGTGGCAATGGCAATCGGCGGTCTCGCAGCGTCTACCTTATACGAAGGGGCCAGGACGTTTGACATTCGCATTCGCCTGCCGGAAGAATTCAGGAAGACCCCTGAAGATATCGGGAACCTTCTTGTTCCCACCCAAAGCGGATCGAAAGTGCCTATTAAGGAGTTGGCATCAATTACCCAAAAGACTGGTCCATGCCTTATTTTCAGAGACGACAATGAGCGGTATTCAG